>NZ_KN389998.1:12824-27817 GCF_000213295.2 Capnocytophaga sp. oral taxon 329 str. F0087 | reverse complement strand
GTATAAGAACCAATGAACCTACCACAATATGATATCATTCACGATGAAACGCCTTATATTTATCAGTTCATAAGTGAAGGGAAAAAAGGAAAAATATATAAAGTAGTTATCTTTCAAGAGACAGAAACTAAAGGCTTTTTTAACTTAGGTTTTGGAGATAAAGATATTGAGACGGGAGAACTATTAGATGATACTATCGTATCTGATAATGGAGATAGTGAAAAAGTATTAGCTACGGTAGTAGCAACTGTTTATCTTTTCACAAATGAAAATCCGGATGCGTACATATATGCTGAAGGTAGTACCCCTTCAAGAAATAGGCTTTATAGAAAAGGAATCACAAGGTTTTTAAAACAAGCTTTAGAAGATTTTTATATCTACGGTTTAGTTTCAGAAGAAATAATGGAACCTTTTGACCCAAATGGTAATTATATAGGTTTTTTAGTTTATCGCAAAAAACGCCAATGATATGACAGCAGAAGAAAAAAGAGCCAAAGAAAAAGAGTATTTAGAGAAATACAACATCAGAGTAACTTATAGTGATACTCCCATTTTGGATAATACACGAGTATATTTCTCTAAAAAATTAGAACGGGCAAATAAAATATTAAAAAAAGTACACTTCCCTGAAGGATTTTTTAACGAACCTATTTGCCAATAATTTTCTAATTAAATGAACCCTGATATTCTAAAAGAAATCATTACTACCCCGATGCCTTATGGTAAATATAAGGGTGTTATGATAGCCGATTTGCCCTCTCATTATCTAGAGTGGTTTAGCACTCAAGGCTTCCCGAAAGGCAAATTGGGTATGCTTTTAGCTACTACTTTCGAGATAAAAACTAACGGACTACAAGAGATTATTGATAATCTGAAGTCGTTAGTGGTTAGTCGTTAGTCGCTAGCTGTTAGTGGTTAGATAATTCAAAATTTAAAAAAATGTTACTAAAGAAAGTAAATGGGAAGCAACCTACCTTTGGGGAAGGTTGCTTTTTTGCTGAAAACGCCACCCTCACAGGCGATGTACAGTTAGGCGACCATTGCACTGTATGGTACAACGCTGTAGTGCGTGGCGACGTTAATAGCATTCGCATAGGCAACAATACTAATATTCAGGACGGAGTCGTTATCCACGCTACCTACCAAACACACCCTACTACTATAGGTAACAATGTATCTATAGGGCATAATGCTATAGTACACGGCTGCACCATAGAAGACAATGTACTGATAGGAATGGGCAGCATAGTGATGGACGGCTGTGTGGTAGAAAGCGACAGTATTATAGCAGCGGGCGCTGTAGTGCCCCCCAACACTCATATAGAGCGAGGCAGTCTGTATGCTGGGATACCTGCCAAAAAGCTAAAAGATACGACCGAGGCGCAGAAAGCCCTCATACGCCGTACCGCCACTAACTACCCTAAATACGCTAGTTGGATAGACAAAGAAGAAAATACTAAAGACTGAAAATGAAGTAATTAGATATATTGTTTAAAATTATTCTATATATTATTTTGAATATATCAAAATAATATATATCTTTGCCCCGTATTTAAACAGAAACATTATAGCAGTGTTTTTATATTTCGTTTGCAGTTCATCGTTTGGGGGGTATTTCTTTTTTTAGTGTTTTTTATAGTTGTTACCTACTCCTTCAAATTGTGAATTAGTTAGTTTTAAATAAAAAAGTCCGGCGTGATGCTGGACTTTTTGCTATTTAGTCACCACAAATTTGCTAATTAACAAATTAGTTGTATCTTTGCCATTATTTTTTAATTTAAGAAAGAACAATGAAAAGAATTATTTTAGCAGCAGTGCTATTGTTTTTCACTGGTAAAACATTCGCACAAGACGATTTTCCTAAACACGAAGTAAATCTTAATATCTTGAATGTTATATGGTTATCTTCTGTAGAGTTAGGATACGAACACTATATCGCCTTTAACCAATCGATAGAAGGTGAGATTTTTATCAATGACCGTTTCTCTTTCTTTACTCGTAAAGAAGGGGAAAAATTTAATGCTACAAGTATCAAAGTAGGATATAACTACTACTTCGATTTAGACGGCAACTCTGGTCCGTACATTAACCCTTTTATCAAACAACGTTTTGGTCATTTCAAATACGAAGATGGCACCAAAACAAGTCTTAACAGCTTTATATTGGGTATAGGGGCTGGTTATCAGTGGAATTACAACGATACTTTTATCATCGCACCATATGCTAACATAGCACGCAACTTTGATAAAGGAGTAAATGACGATGGCAAATTCTGGGCTATCGAACCTAACTTAGGTATCAAAATAGGCTATAAGTTTTAATAATCTTTTTTCTAATAATCATACAGGCAGTGAAGCTTTCGGCTCGCTGCCTGTTTTATTTTAGCGTGTATAAGAGGTGTTAGCTATACAATCAGCTGTATATCTACTATACAAATAGAACGGATTAAGCATAAAAATTTGAGATAAAAGAATTTTTATTTTATACTGATAATGAGTCTTTTACAAATATTTATATAAAAGATTACGAGTTTGGCACGCTATTTTCTATATAGATAGCGTAACTGGCAGACGGGATGTTAGTTGGGTTACAGTAGTGCATTTTAAATATAATAAATGATAAACTAATATTGAAAAACTGAATTAAACAAAATTACTGAAATTGCTATAAGAAACATTGTTAGATAAAAATTAAATTACATTCATTAAAACATTTATTTTTGGAAAATACTTAAACAAATCCTATCATCATTATATTCATTTTATTAAAACAAAGTATTGAAAAAAATTAAATTACTAAAAATCATTTATTAGAACTAAAGTATTAATTTTGGAGTTAGTAGTAGTATTTATATGCATTGTGAAAAAAGGCTCTCCTTAACAAAGGAGGGTCTTTTTTTATTAATTGCTAATTGTCAATTAATAATTATTTTGTACCTTTGCCGCATAATAAACTTAATAATATTTTCATTTATGAAAAAAATCGTACTTAGTATGGCTATGATAGCAAGTATCGCTTTGGTAGGCTGTGAGAATACTAACTCTCAGCAAGGAGCTGATACCGCTTCGGCCACTACTGAACAAGCTGTAGTAGAAACTCCTGAAGCTCAAGTTGCTTATGCTTATACAGTAGACCCTACCTCGGTAGTAGAATGGGTAGGCTCTAAGCCAGCAGGTAAACATCACGGTACTGTGAATGTAACTTCTGGTGGTGTAAACGTTGAAAACGGCGCTATCACTAAAGCTGAATTTGTACTTGATATGGGTACTATCACCGTACTTGACCTGAAAGCTGGCGATGGCAAAGAAGCTCTTGAAGCGCACCTAAAAGGCACTGACCCTGAGAAAGTAGACCACTTTTTCAACATAAAAGAGTATCCTACCGCTTCTTTTGTCTTCAAAAGTTTTGACGGCAAAAACCTTACAGGCGACCTTACTATCAAAGGTAAAACTAAAGAGATTTCTTTCCCTGCCACTGTAGCTGTTAGCGATAACGCAGTGGAAATTAGCTCTGAGCCTTTTAAAATTAACCGTGTAGATTTCGGAGTAAACTACGGTTCTAAATCGGTTTTTGATGACCTTAAAGATAAGTTTATCAATGACGATATAGAGTTAGTAGTAAAAGCTAAAGCTACTAAATAATGCAAACCTATAAAAGGCAATGGTAGCTACTGCTGCCTTTTATTTAAATATATGATTGAACCAATATCCATAGTTATAATACTGACTACCCTTGTGCTGTCGGCTTTTTTTTCAGGGTTTGAGATTGCGTACGTATCTTCTAACAAAGTGCACATCGAAATCCTAAAGAAGCAAGAGGGGCTGATAGCGAATATACTTACGCGACTGACTTATCGCCCATCTAAACTGCTGGCTACTATGCTTGTAGGCAATAATGTAGCCTTAGTAGTATATGGTTTTGAAATGGGTAAGGTGATGACGCTACTTCTTCCTCCTTTTTTTCAGAATGTACTGTGGCATACCATTATTTCTACTCTGATTATCCTTATCACGGCAGAGTTTATGCCTAAAGTTTTCTTTCAAATCTACGCTAACCAATTGCTAAAACTTTTTGCGATACCTGCTTACTTTTTTTATCTCCTCTTTTATCCTTTTTCGAGTTTTATTATATGGATTTCAGACTTCGTACTGCGGGTGTTTTTTAAAACCAAAGGCGATTATGTGCCGCTTTCATTTACCAAAGTAGAGTTAGTAGATTACATCTCAGAGCAAATGGGTAATGCCCCCAAAAAAGAAGAGGTTGATGCTGAAGTACAGATGTTTCAGAATGCGCTGGAGTTTTCTGGAGTAAAAGCACGCGAGATTATGATACCGCGCACGGAGATAGTAGCGGTAGACCTAAATGAAACTATTGAGAACCTAATAGCTACTTTTGTTTCATCTGGATTCTCTAAAATATTGATTTACAATGAGAATATAGACGATATAGTAGGATATGTGCATTCTTTTGATATGTTTAAAAAACCTAAAACTATCAAAGAAGTGCTTATACCTGTAGTAACGATTCCGGAGACGATACAGATAAATGAAGTCCTCAACCTGCTAATGCGCAAGCGCAAGAGTATGGCGGTGGTATTGGACGAGTATGGTGGTACTTCAGGCATCGTTACCTTAGAAGATATAGTTGAAGAGCTATTTGGCGAAATAGAAGACGAACACGACAAAGATAAATTTATAGAAGAAAAAATATCAGATGATGAATACCTATTTTCAGCGCGATTAGAGGTAGATTACATCAACGAAACTTATCACTTGAACTTGCCTGAGAGCGAAGAGTACGAAACGCTATCAGGACTTATTGTTTTGCATACTGAAGAGATACCTACACAAGGAGAAACGATAAGTCTGCCGCCTTTTGTGTTTTTGATAGAGGCTTGTTCGCAAACCAGAATAGAAACAGTAAGAATATTCATCAAGGAGAATGATGAATAAATGAAATAGCTAAATTAAACATTTTATATGGAACAAGTATATATTTTTATGCTTTTTGTCTTTGCAGTACTTGCTATCATCGATTTGACGGTAGGGGTAAGCAATGACGCAGGAAATTTCTTAAACTCGGCTGTGGGTTCGAAAGTAGCAACCCTACGCACTATTATGATAGTAGCTAGTGTAGGGGTAGCCATAGGGGCTATTTTCTCGAGTGGAATGATGGAAATTGCTCGGAAAGGGATATTCAACCCCTCTCAATTCTACTTTGATGAGGTAATGGTTATCTTTATGTCGGTCATTTTGGCTGATATACTGCTGCTTGACCTTTTCAATACCATTGGGCTGCCCACTTCTACCACTGTTTCTATCGTATTTGAGCTTTTAGGAGCGGCTATGTGCGTGGCTTTTATCAAAACCCTACAGGCAGATCAGCCTTTAAGCGATATTTATAACTATATCAATACTACTGAAGCAAGAAAAATCATTTTAGGTATCTTCGTTTCGGTAGCGATTGCCTTTGTGGTGGGGGCTATCGTGCAGTATTTTGCACGTTTGGTATTTTCGTTCCGCTATGAGAAAAGTATCAAATATATAGGAGGCGTATTCGGAGGTTTTTCGCTTACTGCCCTTTCTTATTTTATTATTTTCAAAGGACTTAAAGACGTTACTTTTATCCCTAAAACAGCCATAGAGTGGATGAATGACAATATAGGAATGCTGCTAATAGGTTGCTTAGTATTCTATAGCATACTCTCGCACATTCTTATACGTATGGGCGTAAATATATTTAGAATTATCATCCTCAGCGGTACGTTTGCCCTTTCGATGGCATTTGCAGGCAACGACTTGGTGAACTTTATAGGGGTGCCTGTCGCCGCTTATCAGTCGTATGATATATGGCACAATAGCGGGGTAGCCCATAATGCTTTGGAGATGACAGCATTAGGCAGCGGACAGATGAGTACCCCCACAGCTATTTTGCTTTTAACAGGCTCTATAATGATTCTGACGCTTTGGTTCTCAAAGAAAGCCCACCACGTAATACAAACAGGGGTAAATCTCTCACGTCAGAGCGAAGGAGCTGAGCAGTTTTCGGCTAACTTTTTATCTCGTTTTCTGGTGCGCATCACAGTAGGAACTGCTAACTTTATAGAGTTTATAACCCCTAAGAGCATAAGCCGAAAGATAGATAAGCGTTTTGAAAAGCCTGCCCCTAATCCCAATATAAAAGAAGAAGACCTACCAGCATTCGACTTGGTAAGGGCTGCGATTAACTTGGTGGTATCGAGTAGCTTAATAGCGATTGGTACTTCGCTAAAGCAACCTCTTTCTACTACCTACGTTACCTTTATGGTGGCGATGGGGTCTTCATTAGCCGATAGAGCTTGGGGTCGCGATAGTGCCGTATATAGGGTTGCTGGGGTACTAAACGTAGTAGGCGGCTGGTTTTTAACAGCTATAGTGGCTTGCATAGGAGCCTTTATCGTAGCAGGTATATTGTACTACGGCAGCGTTATAGGACTTATTGTGATGATTTTTGTAGTAGGCTTCTTGTTGATACGCAACGCAATAGCCTACCGAAACAAACAGCGTGCCCAGTCGCAAGGACGACACTTCCACCGCGCTGACTTAGCTACCATAGGCGGCGTTATTAAAGAAAGTTCTACTTATGTTTCAGACACTATTTCCCGCATAGACCAACTATATAGTAAAGTGGTGAAAAATCTTAGCACACAAGACCTTAGCAAGCTAACAAAGAACAAGAAGAACGCTAAGAAATTAGAGAAAGAGTTAGATGAGATGAAAGGGAATGTATACTACTTTATCAAGTCCCTGACAGAAAGTTCAGTAGCTTCGAGCAAATTTTACATTCTTATCTTAGATTACTTGCAAGATATGGCACAATGTATGACGGCTATCACACTAAATAGTTATGAACACGTTAACAACAATCATAAGAATCTGAAGTTTAATCAGCTCCGCGACCTGAAGAGTATATCAGACAAGATGGAAGAGGTATTTAAGGCAGAGGCTGAAATATTTAAAGGGGAAGACTATTCTAAGTTGCACACTATCTTAGCCGATTGTCGTAATCTGAAAGATGAGGTGTCTAAAATGGTGCAAAAGCAGATAGACCGTATTCGCACTACTGAAACAAGCCAGAAAACTACTAAGCTTTACTTCAGTATCTTATTAGAGACCAATGCGCTTATCAGAGCAAATAATAACCTAATGATGCAGTTTGACGAGTACCAAAAACAGCAAGCACGCAAGAAGCGACCTCTGAACCTCAAAGAAGTACAATCAAACTACAATAAATAATATAAAAAAATAGGCTACCTTTATAGGCAGCCTATTTTTTTATGGCGTTATAAATCTTATTTTTCTTGTTTTTTAAGCAAGCGACGAGCTGCTTCAGAAGCTGCTATAAGTCCTCCTGCCGACATAATAACGTCTTTTAATACCAAACGCCCAGCCCCTGATAAGTAAGGGAAACCATAAGCTGGTGTAGGCATATCTCCACCTAAATTAGGTACGTACACTTCAGGTGTAGTGATAAGGAATGAAAGAGTAACAATGCTCATACCAAAGGTAAGCAAACCTCCTATCACACCAATCTTAGGTGACCAGATACCTAATAGAGTAAGTAACCCAATAAGGCAGATAAAAGTTCCTAAACCGTAAGAAAAAACATAAGTACCGTTTTCTTTGTGCCACTCTATATTGGCTTTCACCATCTTACCTTCAGGGTTTTTGTGCAGCTTGTATTGAGCTACTTCTTTACCTTTGTTAGCTTCGCCTGTTACGCCGTTTTCGTCTATGGCAGTTTTGCCAGAGTTAGCATAGAAAAAGCTCATAAAAGGGCTATTAGTTACAAATGGTACGATACCATCAGCTTCGTATTGGCATACTTTCAATCCGCCAATCCACGCCATTACAATAAAGATAGCGACTCTAATATAGTTTACAAAACAACGTTCGCTACCTGCTAAAAATGATAATAACTTTTGCATAATAATTACTGTTTTTTAAATTACTTATTTCGGGGGCAAAGGTACAACAATTTAAGTAGATAAGAATGGATAAAAAAGTCCATTACATAGACTTTTCTGCCACGATTGAAATTCCTACGTGTTCGCGGAAGCTTTTAGGCGATACTCCTACGTGTTTTTTGAAGAATCTGCTGAAGTAGAAAGGATCGTCAAAATTAAGGTAGAAAGCTACCTCTTTAATAGATTTATAGGTGAGGTGCAACTGTTTTTTGGCTTCAAGCACCAAACGTTCTTGTAGCAACTGAGTAGGCGTCTTACCAAGTTGCTTTTTTATTTTCTTGCTGAAACTATCTGGAGTGAGGTGCAGTGCTTCTGCATAAAAAGGTAGTTCGCGCTGGTCTATAAAATGCGTTTCTAGCAATTGTTGAAAGTCTGTTGCTAAACGGTGGTCTGCCTCAGTAGGAACATCTTCTATCTGTTCGCCTTTGGCTTTGCTCGAGAGCGCTAAGATAAGCTGTAGATAAGAGCGCAATACGGCTTCAGAATAAGGAGAGAGACTAGCCACTTCAGCCTCTATACGCGCAAAAAGCGTCTGTATTTCAGCATAAACACCCTCACTAACAGTTATATGGGGCTGCAAGAATAGCGCATTGAAGAGCAACCCATTGCAGGCTACTTCTTTTTTGTGGTATTCTATACAGTAAAAATCGCCGTGAAACTGCAATAGCACTGCCTCTCTATTGCTAGCGGCTACCCACTGAAAATACTGAAAAGGCGTAAGAAAAAGCAGCGTATTACCTTTGTAAGAATAAGGAGTGCCATCTACCACAAAATCGCCTTCCCCTTGCAACATATAAATACAATAATTCTCCACTCGCACTGGTGCGGTGGAGAATTGTTGTTCTGTTATATGTTTGATAGCTACTTTCAAAAGTAGTATCGTTTTTATTCGTTAATAGCTTGAATACCTGGTAATACTAAACCTTCAAGGCTTTCGAGCATTGCACCACCACCGGTAGATACATAGCTTACCTTATTTTCAAAGCCAAATTGTTTCACTGCTGCTACTGAATCACCTCCTCCTACAAGCGAGAAAGCTCCGTTTTTAGTAGCTTCAGCTACAAAATTACCTACTTCTATAGTTCCTTTAGCAAAAGTAGGCAACTCAAATACTCCTACAGGCCCATTCCAAAGAATAGTTTTAGATTTTAGAAGTACTTGTTTGATATTTTCAAGGGTTTTAGGCCCTGCATCAAGACCTTCCCATCCATCAGGTACAGCATTTACTGGTACTACTTGGGTTTTAGCATTGTTGTCGAAAGCATCAGCTGCTACCACATCTATAGGTAGGTGTACTTCTACCCCTTTAGCTTTTGCTTTAGCCAAAATATCAAGAGCGAGTTCTTGTTTATCGTCTTCGCAGATAGAATTACCTATCTTACCGCCTTGTGCTTTAATGAAAGTATAAGCCATACCTCCACCGATGATAAGGTGGTTCACTTTATCTAAAATATTTTCAATAATAGTGATTTTAGATGATACTTTAGAGCCTCCTAAGATAGCAGTTACAGGTTTTTCACCTGATTTCATCACTTTGTCGATACTTTCAATCTCTTTAGCGAGAAGATAACCAAAGCATTTGCGTTCTGGGAAGAATTTTGCTACAATAGTTGTAGAAGCGTGAGCGCGGTGAGCCGTACCAAAAGCATCGTTCACATAAATATCGCCAAGCTTAGCCAACTCTTTAGAGAAACCTTCATCACCTTTTTCTTCTTCTTTGTGATAACGTAGGTTTTCTAATAATATTACGCTACCTGCAGGAGCTGCGGCTACGGCTTTCTCAGCTACTTCGCCTACGCAATCTTCTACGAAAATCACTTTCTTGCCCAATACTTTCTCTACTTCACCTACGATGTGACGCAAAGAATACTTATCGTTGCGCTCTCCTTTAGGACGACCTAAGTGGCTCATTAGCACTACAGTACCGCCATCATTCAAGATTTTGCTGATAGTAGGTTTAGCAGCCTCAATACGGGTATTGTCGGTTACTTTGAAGTTTTCATCTAAAGGCACGTTGAAGTCCACACGAATAAGGGCTTTTTTGCCTGCGAAATTAAAATTGTCTATGGTTCTCATATATCTTATATATTTAAAATATTATTATATTTTTCAAGCTACAAAGGTACAAAAAATAATCTTAATAAGCAAATTACTTTATGGTTCGCAAATATTCCAACACTTCTCTGGCTTGTTGCTCAGTTAAATGCTGGTTTAGCATTATGCTGCCGTACTCTTCTAACTGCGCTTTGGCGATAGGGTCTTCTTTTATCATCTGCTCCGGATTCAGTATCATATTCATCAACCATTCAGGAGTGCGATAATCGGTTAGCCCTGCCATTGCTGGCCCTATAAGTCGTTTAGTAGGACGGTGACAAGCCATACAATATTGGTTAAACGTAGCCTCTCCTTTGGCTGCCATAGCGGCATCAGGAGTGTCGGCTAAAGGGGGAGTGATAGTCTTCACTTTCCCTATTCCTTTGTTTGTCTGCCAGTTAGGATATTCAGTAGGTTTTGCTGAAGCCTCTTTAGGTACTTCTGTAGTATTGGCTGTATTTACAGTTTCATTCGCATTATCATTAGCAGAGTTATTATTGTTAGTGCCTCCGCCACAGCCTACTGCCAAAAAAGCTATAGCTGAGAGTGTGTATAGTGTTTTTTTCATAGTATAGTGTTATCTGTTAATAATTTTAGCTACTTCTTTAGCAAAATAGCTCGCAATAATGTCTGCACCAGCGCGTTTTATGCTCACTACCTGCTCTAACATTACCGCATCGTGGTCAAGCCAACCATTAGCTGCAGCTGCTTTCAGCATAGCATACTCGCCTGATACTTGGTAAACTGCTACCGGCACCTCGCTCATATTCTTCACTTCGCGCACGATGTCTAAATAGCAAAGCCCTGGTTTCACCATCACAATGTCAGCCCCTTCTTCTATGTCCATACGGGTTTCGCGTAGGGCTTCCAAACGGTTGTGATAATCCATTTGATAGGTTTTCTTATCCTTAGGAATATCGTTTTGGTCTACAGGAGCACTATCGAGTGCATCGCGGAAAGGACCATAAAAAGCCGAAGCGTACTTAGCGCTGTACGACATTATCCCTACATTCTGAAAGTTATTGTCTTCTAAGGTCTCGCGTATCGCCTCTATGCGTCCGTCCATCATATCGCTGGGGGCTACAAAGTCAGCACCTGCTTCAGCGTGCGAAAGTGCCATACCACAGAGGGCTTCTACCGTAGGGTCATTTATTATCTGTCCTTTTTCTACGATACCATCGTGACCATAAACAGAATAAGGGTCAAGAGCCACGTCAGTCATCACCAACATTTCAGGCACAGCGTTCTTAACGGCTTGTATAGCGCGCTGCATCAGTCCTTTAGGGTTAGAGGCTTCTGTTCCTCTATTGTCTTTTAAGTCATCAGGTACTTTTACAAATAGAAGTACTGCTTTCAACCCTAAGTTCCAAAGTTCTTTCACTTCCACTGCCAATAGGTCAAGGCTATAGCGGTAATAACCTGGCATCGAAGCTATTTCTTCTTTTACTCCTTTACCTTCTACTACAAATAGGGGCACCATAAAATCATCTGGAGTAATTATAGTTTCTCTTACAAGACTGCGCACAGCTTCATTCTGGCGCAAACGGCGGTTTCTTCTTAATGGATACATCTTTATTAATTATAAATTATTAATCATCAATCTTTTGCATAAAATAAGCTACTTCTTTTTCAAAAATCCCTATCGGATAGCTATGCGCCATAGTGTTGATAAGGTGTATTTCGGCTGGCTGACGGGTTTTAAGCTGTCCTTTTAGTTCTGCTAACGACTGCCAAGGGTCTATCACAGTGTCTTGCAATCCTATAACTATCTGAGTATAAGCAGCGTAATAAGGATTGGACTGCACCGTAGCCGGCAGTTCGTTTTTATAGGTGAAAGCTGGATTGAAGAGCAAACACGGTTTTAGCAACGCCTGTGCCAGATAGTAAGCCACTAATCCACCAGCACTCGACCCTATAATAGCCGTTACATCGGCATAATCCCTAACCAATGTTGAAAAAAGGTCGGGAGTATTGCGATAATCGAGCACAGGGGCAACAATCTCTCCATAGGGAGCCAGCACCGCTCGGCGGTCGTCTTGCAGGGTACTATCAAGCCCGTGTAGGTAAAGAATCTTGGTTGTTGAAGTTATCATTTGTTATTGTTTTACAATTTCTATATCTACTTGCAATACGCCTTTGTTCTTATTATCGGTGATACCCATAAAGGCGCGTTTGGTAAGGTCGAGCTCACGCCCTTTAGTAAAAGGGCCTCTATCAGTTACGGTTACTATTACCGATTTGCCGTTAGCCCTATTCGTCACTTTTAGCTGAGTGCCAAAGGGCAAAGAGGGGTGAGCTGTAGTGAGTTTATTATTGCTAAATATCGCTCCGCTGGCAGTCTTTCGCCCGTTGAACTTATCGTGGTAATAACTCGCACTCACATCAGTTTTATACACTCCCGTTGGCTTTTTTGCTGTTCCGCAAGCACTCATCATCAAAGCACAACACAAGCATAATATTATCCTTACAAGCTTTATTTTCATTTTTCTTAATTCTCTTTTATTATTAATTCATCTGTCCTTCTGCTACTTAGCTAATTTACTGCCTACTTTCAGCACCCATAGCTTTGCTTCTGAAAACTCTGGTAGCCTAAGCAATTTTAGTAGCATCTCTCCTGCCCTACCGCGTGTATCAAATGCCTTTTCTATGTAGGTATAACTCATCTGGTTTTCAGGGTGTGTAAAAACGGCTGCCTTAATCCCCAACTGCTGAATACGCTTCATCTTGGTGCAAGCCCCTTTATAGTGGCTGTACACGCCTACAATTATGTAATAGCCCTCAGCTATCTGCTCGCTCGAAATCTTGTCTTCTATCAGGCGCATTCGTTGGTCTAAAGCACTTTGCACTTCTGCACTTTTCTGTGCTTGGGCAATGCCATACACTAGCCCCATAACAAGGCATAAGATAGTTTTCGCAATCATCCTCTTCATATCCTTCTTTTATTTAGTGGTTAATTATTTAATATAGCGCAAAAACGATGCCTTAGTACACTAAAGCATCGTTTTTATATATGGTTATCGTCCTACTTTTAGCACCCATACCCTAGAGTTTTTAAACTCAGGTCGGCGCAGTAGGTTTATCATCGCCTCTCCGGCTTCACCTCTCGATGCAAATGGTTTTTCTACATATAGATAAGTCATCTGGTTTTCAGGGTGTTTAAATGAGAATACACTTAAGCCTAATTGGCGTACTTTCTTCAGCATATCATAAGCTCCTCCTGCATTCCGATATACCCCTATCACTACATAGTGTCCTTCTGGGATACCTGCTCCTGCAATCTTATCTTCTACCAAAGTCATACGGTCTTTTAGTTGATCTGAAATTGACTTAGGTTTCTTTGGTGCTGGTGGTGGCGTAGTAGGCGTTTTAGTTTCGCTTACTGTCGGAGTGGCAACAGCTGGTTTAGGTTTTTCTACCACTGGTGCTGGCGGTGTAGGTGGTGTAGGCGTTACCTTCGGCGGTTTGATGTGATGTTTACCACCAAACTGATACGAAAGTACTATATCATAACTACCTCCCAATTCCGATACATAAGCCGCTATGCTCTGTTCATAGCCAAACCCTATACTCACGTGGTTGGCTATATTAAAGCCCAGCCCTCCAAAAGCGCCATACTTTTGGTCATAGCCGGCATAAGCCCAACCCATTTTAGCATCAAGCATCACGTGACCGCCTAACTGAAAGTTATCACTGCTCTTCTTCCCCTTAGCTAATACGGTCAAAACAGCATCTTCTAAAAAATCGCTATTGCTATCTAATGCGTGACGATACATCGCGTGGGCAGTAAGCGATTTTTCGTTGAAAGGCACTGCCATTTCTCCAGCCGAAAAAGCGTAGTCTAATAGGTTTTCGGCAGTAATACCAAAGTGCATTTCGTTGAAATTAATATCAAAACCTGGTTGTATATTGATAATATTTACCGCCTTAGCATTCTCTATAAGAGGGTCATTCACATTCGCACGCACTTTGCTTTTATCTATGCTACTGCGGGCAAACACCGCATTAATACCCAATCTCAAAAAGTTATCATCTGATATTTCCACTTGGTGCACATAGTTACCTAATACACCTGTGTTGGCAAAGATAGAAGCGGTACGCTGAAAGATAAGTCCGTGCGCCATATTATTCCCGTCATCTACCACAGTTTTCTTGCCGGCATCACCCCCCCATTTCTTTCCGTACGATAGCCCAAAAGTATTAAATTTATCCTCTTTAAAGCCCATCCATTGGTTTCGGTGGAAGAAGGTAATCTGCGATTCATTCTTGCCAAAAATCGGGAAAGCAGGGTTCATCAGATAGGTGTTATACTTTACGGCTGTATGTCCTGGCAATTCGTATGGCAAGTAATTACCGTCACTTTGCCCCAAAAGGTATTGGGTACAAAGCACAAACACAAGAACTGTTATTTTAGATATAATCTTCATCTGTTTCTTTTACTTTAATAAGGTAATCACTCCTTTCTGTTTTTCCACATTGCCTCCTTCTATCACATAGATAAACACTAATGAGCGTTTGCCTAATTCTTTATAAGTAGTGCTATCTGGCCAATTGTTCTGATAATTAGTAGTCGAAAGCACCTCTTTCCCTTCCTGACTATAGATGGTCACGCGCACATTAGGTTGGCAATACGTATCAGGTATTACCCAATAGTCGTTTACGCCATCAGCATTAGGCGTTACTATATTCGGAATTACTTTTACTTCAAAAATATTCAGCTCAAAATCAAGGGTGTTAGCCCCCACAGCTGTACACGATTCTTCTTTTAGTGTATAGGTGCCTGCCATATCTTTTGAAGTGATTCTTAGGGTACTGCCATAGGTCACTGTGCCGTCTGATTTCGCCCAAACAAAGTTATTACCTCCGTCAGCTACCAATTGCTGTCCTACATTCACAT
>NZ_KN389998.1:0-12585 GCF_000213295.2 Capnocytophaga sp. oral taxon 329 str. F0087 | reverse complement strand
GTCCTACATTCACATCTAACTTGCGCTCTCTTGCCGAACTGTGTTGGGTGATTTCCTTAGCTAAAGCGCCTGTAGCGGTAATTTGTTTTATTTTTAGGTTACCTGTGCGGTAATTTTCTACCTTTATGTGGGCGCGCTTAGGGCAACCTCCGTTGTTTATCTCCAAATAGTACTCTCCGGTCTCGCTCACGGTTGCAGTAGGCTGTTCACTACCCAAAGCGGTATCGTTGCGATAGTTAGCACTGGTTACTTTATACCATTTGTACGAAAAACTATCCGCTACTGACGAACTTGGGTCAAAACTATCAGAGGCTACAGTTAAAGTTAGCGAACCTCCAGGACATAAGTAAGCGGTAGTCTTTGCGCCTTCCGATGAAGATATTTCAAAATCAGGAATAGGTGTAAAGGCTATTGTTTTAGGGTCTGAAACCTTTATAATACTAGTATTGTAAATCACACGCACGGTATATTGAGCGGCATCAGAGTTGCCCGCACTCGATACTACATAAGTAGGATTCGTTTCTCCATATACATCATTACCATCTTTAGCCCATTGGAAGCTAAAATAACGATAATCTGATTTCTTTACAATCACTTCCTCTCCCGAACTGCTCAATTTTACTTTTATTTGTTGCAATTCAAGGGTAGTTTGTGTGCGTGTTTCGCAATTTACTGAAGCTACAGTACCTACGCGCAATTGCTGAATATCAGAGATGGTTTCAAAATAAACAGGCCCTAAAGTTACTGTATTACCACAAGTACCAGTATCTGTTAGCTTTACCTGATAAATATCTACTGAAGTAGGTGCAGTGCTTATAGTAAGCGAGGTGCCTGTCTCACCTGTCAATACAGTACCATTTTTTGTCCACTCTATAGTAGGCGATTCCATATTATGCGATACTTTCAGCTCATTAGTTTTCCCTGCGTAGAAAATCTCGCGTGTACCCATATCATCTTCCCAACGCACTACTATATTTTTCTTTCTTACTACTATCGCTGCTGAAGTCGCAGGGCAGCCACCATAATTAGCACTTACCGATACGTAGAATGACCCCGAGCCCTCAGTACTATACTCAGTAAGTCCTACCCCTTGTGCTACTTGTGCACCGTCCTTATACCAAGTGTAGGTAGACGAAGCATTAGCACCAGTAGTAACGGTTAAGGTTACAGAGGCACCGCAATATTCTAAGTCTGCAACACCTCCGTTTATCTTCAGCGCATTAGCATCTTTCAATAAAATGCTTATTTCGTTCGATTCGGGTATGCTACTATAGTTAGGCCCTGTTATATTCAGTTTATATTTACCGTTTTCTAAGGCACTGCTCAAGGTTATCTCTTTAGCATTAGTGCCTACATTAGCATAAGTACCTGTGATGTTCGCCTGCCATTGAAAGGTAAAAAACGAATAATCAGTAGGGTCTACGGTTACCTCATTGCTGCCTATTTGCGCTACAATCTTATCTACCGTTAGGGTTACGCGGTCGTAAGTACAATCCTGATAAGCAGATTTTGTTTTGATGCTTACTTTGAAGTTATCTGGCTGAGTAAGCTCATATTCAGCCGTTTGCACTGTTACGGGGCAACTACCTGTCTGACTTACTTCAGCTTTGTACTTACCTGCCGAAGTAGTTACTAAGGTCGCACCTGTTTCACCGCTAATCTCCGTACCATCTTTAAACCATTTGTAGGTAGGCGCTTCGGCTGTAGTGCTTACTGTAAAAGTCTTATTCTTACCGGGCATTAGCACGCTACCGCCTGTAGTGTTCAGAGTAGCCATAATATCGTCTTTGCGAGTAATAGCAATTTGGTTAGAACGCACATCGCAATTACCTCCACTTCCTACTTCCACATAATATTTCCCTGCCTTATTATCAGGTGCATTCACAGTGTAGGTATTATTGTCAGTCTCTGCTATTTTAGTTTTTGTCTGAGGGTCTGAAGCGTAGTAATACCAAAAATACTTACTCCCTGCTATAGGAGGGGTAGCGGTAAGCGTAAAAGCATCGTTAGTACAGATAGCGGTAGACGAACTGCTAAGGGTAACAGTCTGATTACCCGATACTCCTACTGTGATATTGGCAGAACGCGCATTAGTCGCTCCTGAACAAGCGCCGTAATCTATTTCAGCATAATACTTACCTGCCTCGCTAACCGTCTGGGTAGGAGGCGCGTCACTTGCCAAAAGAATGTTATTGCCCGAAGAGCCTGCTTCTTTCAGCTTATACCATTTGTACTTGTAGTTAGACGGATTTTTACCCCCTGGCAAAGCAGTAACTTTTAGCTCTTGTGTATGCCCTGAGCAAAGCGTTACATTGATAGGCGATACGGTTATCTGAGTGGTAACATCCTGATAATGAACTTCTATCTCTTCCCCTCTATTGCCGCCAGCTTCCCAAAAGGCTACCACTTCATTCGACGGACTTGTACTTCTTACCCTTATTTTGTATTTCTTACCTTGGGTAGTAGAAGGGAACTGAAAGGTTACAGGTATCTCACTGCGATTGTTTTTATCAGTAATCGTAGCAAGAGTGGTAGGGTTGTCAAAATTACCATCAGCATCCGAAAGTTCTACAAAGTATTTGTTATCAGCGTTAGGGAAAGGAGGTTTCCACGAGATATTTACCCTAAAGCTGTTAAAATCACTTTTAGGGCAAGCATATATCGCAAAACCCAACTTAGCCTGCTTAAGCGAGCCTTGGGTCTGAGCGTATAGCTGCATATTGCTAAAATACGTCAGAAAAGCTACTATAGTACACGCTAAAAATCTTGTTACTTTCATCTTTTTCCTTTAAAATATTAAAAACATTGCTAAACTGAAGTGCCTACTAAGCACTATAAATCGCACAAAAGTACAAAAAAAGAATCATATAAAAAAATTCTAATTAAGGTTACTTTTATGACTTACATATCAGTTTAGTACGGCAAAAATAATGCCACGATGCCTCTCTACTTTCTACAAACCTTTTAAGTAGCTCATTTCTAAAGCATTTACCTCTCGTTCCCCTCCTTTTCGCACTACTGTCACCCCCTGCAAAGCCCCCAATTTTTAGCTATTATTTATGAAGATATTAAGAATAATTTAACGCTACTACCACACCGCCAACACAAACTTGCAGCTCGTACCTTCCCCATTCTTCCCAGCCCTCCCATATTATCACTATCATTGCTAACTTGCTTTCTCATAATTATTTTGTACATTTACACTATATAATTATCCCTACTGTTATAGGGCTACGATAGTAGAAAATAATCTAAGATATAAAACAACAACACCCAAAAATAAAATTACTTTACAACGATTTAGGCATCTATAAAGCCAATGTCCTATTAAGGAGATTAACAATATAATTTTATGACCGAATTCTTATTTTTTACTTGTGAAGAAATAGACCTCAACCCTCGTGTGTATTGTAAGTTCGATATGAGCTATATTATGCTATTATGATGTTCGTGTATAAGCTCCCCCTTTGAAGGGGGCTGGGGGGATGTTTATGAATACATCGCCATATTATGTCTAGCTGATGTTTATTTAAAAGAAGTGCTACAACACCTACAAAAAAAAGAAAGTCCGATAAAAAATTATCGGACTTCTTCATTAACCAACCAAAACTTTAAATTATGAAAACTATTATTTGAAGTTTACAATGAGCTACCACCCTCATTGCACTGCAAAGGTACGAATAAAACCGTACTTGTCAAGTGTATTTTTAAGTTTAACAAAAGTTTAATACAAAAGGGGCTTATACAGCCCCTTTTAGCGTAATTTTAATATTGAAAATCTTATCCTTTTTAAGATTTTATTTACCATTTTTATTTCGCATTGCGCGCCTCTATCCACTTGCGGGCATTGATAAATGCCTCTAACCAAGGACTTACGACCGCCTTCTCATTCGGATAATAAGCCCACTGCCAAGGGAATACCGAGCGCTCTATATGGGGCATCGTCACCAAATGCCTTCCCGATTTATCGCACAGCATAGCCGTGTTGTAATCTGAACCATTAGGATTGGCAGGATACTCTTCATAAGCGTATTTACCTACTATGTTATAAGCGCTTTCTTCTAACGGCAAATGGAATTTACCCTCACCGTGCGAAATCCATACTCCTAAAGTACTGCCTGCAAGGCTCGATAACATCACCGAGTTGTTCTCCGGAATCGCTACCGACACAAAGCCGCTTTCGTGCTTGCCACTGTCGTTATGCCACATCTTGCCGTGCTCTGAATGTTCCGGATTGATGACCTCCAACTCCATAAACAACTGACAACCATTGCATATCCCTACTGAAAGAGTATCAGGACGAGCAAAGAAATTATCCAATGCCTTTTTAGCCTGCTCATTGTAGAGCAATGCTCCTGCCCAACCTTTGGCACTACCTAGTACATCAGAGTTAGAGAACCCGCCAACAGCTCCTATAAACTGTACATCTTCTAAAGTTTCTCGTCCGCTGATAAGGTCAGTGGTATGCACATCTTTCACGTCAAAACCTGCCAAATAAAGCGCATTTGCCATTTCGCGCTCAGAGTTGCTACCCTTCTCGCGTATCACTGCCGCTACTGGGCGTTTGCCTGCAGGGCGGGTTGGTTTTTCACCGGTGAAGTGCGCAGGGAAAGTGTATTGCAGAGGCTGCTCAGAGTAGTTCTGATAACGCTCTGTAGCCTTGTCATTCTTAGTTTGTTGTTTGTCTAATAGATAAGAGGTCAAATACCACACATCGCGCAATTCAGGTATGTTGAAGTGGTATTCTTTGCCCAAATGTTTAATGGTAAGGGTTTCAGCAGTAGCCACAGTACCTATTTTAGCGTAATGTACGCCTTGTGCCTCCAAAAAGCCCTCTACAGAGGCATCTGCTTGCAATACAAGCCCTACATTCTCTGCAAAAAGCACTTTTAGCAAGTCTTCTTCACCCAAAGCAGTAAGGTCTATGGTAGCCCCTAACTCGTTATCAGCAAAACACATTTCTAAAAGGGTTGTGATAAGACCACCACTACCAATGTCGTGCCCTGCTTGTATTTTGCCTTCATTTATAAGAGTTTGTACCGCATCAAAGGCTTTCTTAAAGTAGTTGCTATCTCTTACCGTAGGTGCTTCAGTGCCTATCTTATTAAGGATTTGAGCAAAAGCCGAACCGCCTAATCGATAGCTATCATCTGATAAATTCAGATAGTAAATAGCCCCTCCATCTCTCTTCAGTACGGGCTCAACTACCTTTTGCACATCAGTACAATGAGCCGCTGCCGAGATGATAACAGTACCAGGGGCAATCACATCGCCTCCTTCAGAGTATTTTTGTTTCATCGATAGCGAATCTTTCCCCGTAGGGATATTGATGCCCAATTGTATAGCAAAGTCCGAAGCCGCTTCTACCGCTTCGTACAAACGCGCATCTTCGCCTTTGTTGCGACAAGCCCACATCCAGTTGGCAGATAGCGATACGCCTTTTAGTCCGCCTTCTAAAGGAGCAAATACTATGTTAGTAAGGGCTTCTGCTATCGCATTGCGGCTACCTGCTGTCGGACTGATAAGTGCCGTAAGTGGCGAGTGTCCTATGCTGGTAGCGATTCCCTCTTTGCCGTTGTAGTCAAGAGCCATTACCCCTACGTTGTTCAAGGGGAGTTGCAGAGCGCCTGCACATTGCTGTTTGGCTACCTTACCCCCTACACAGCGGTCTACCTTGTTGGTAAGCCAATCTTTACAAGCTACCGACTCTAATTGCAGCACTTGCGACAAATAGGTGTACAACTGACTTGGGTAGTAAGTAAGCCCTTCGTAGGTGGTAACTACCGTTTCATCGGTCATCACCGTTTTAGGCGAACTGCCAAAAAGGGCGCTAAGGTCTAAGTCCATTGGGTGAGTGCCTTTCTTTTTAGAGGCTATACTGAAATGCTTATCATCAGTCACTACACCCACCTCATACATAGGCGCACGCTCGCGGTCTGCGATAGTTTTTAGTTGGGCTATAGCCTTTTCTGGCAATACCAAGCCCATACGTTCTTGCGATTCGTTGCCTATAATCTCTTTGTCAGATAAAGTAGGGTCACCTACAGGCAGTTTATCCAAATCTATTTTACCGCCGGTTTCTTCAATAAGTTCAGAGAGGCAGTTTAGGTGTCCACCTGCCCCGTGGTCGTGTATCGAGACGATAGGATTTTCTTCCGATTCAACCATCGCGCGGATAGCATTAGCGGCACGTTTTTGCATTTCAGGGTTAGAACGCTGCACCGCATTAAGCTCGATACCTGCGCCAAAAGCCCCTGTATTGGCTGACGATACGGCAGCACCCCCCATACCGATACGGTAGTTTTCACCGCCCAAAATAACTATTTTATCACCTTCTTTAGGGGTGTGTTTTATAGCTTGCGAGGCTTTGGCATAGCCTACCCCACCCGCTTGCATTATCACCTTGTCGAACCCTAATTTGCGCCCTCCTTCTTCGTGTTCAAAAGTGAAAAGCGAACCTGTAATCAGCGGCTGACCAAACTTATTGCCAAAATCGCTCGCCCCATTCGAGGCTTTGATAAGGATATCCATAGGCGTTTGATACAACCATTTGCGTTCAGCCATTCCTTGCTCCCAAGGGCGGTCTTGTTCTAATCGGGGGTAAGCCGTCATATACACCGCCGTTCCTGCCAAAGGCAACGAACCTTGTCCGCCTGCCAAGCGGTCGCGTATTTCACCACCCGAACCGGTAGCTGCCCCGTTAAAAGGCTCCACCGTAGTAGGGAAGTTATGCGTTTCTGCTTTTAGCGAAAGTACTGCCTCAAAAGGTTTAACTTCGTAGAAATCAGGTTTATCAGCACTTTTGGGTGCGAACTGGTCTACGGTAGCCCCTTTGATGAAAGCCACATTATCTTTATAAGCCGATACTATGCTATTGGGGTTTGCCTGCGAAGTCTTTTTGATAAGTTTAAAGAGAGTAGAAGGTTTTTCTTCACCGTCAATTACGAAAGTACCATTGAAGATTTTATGGCGGCAGTGCTCTGAGTTAATTTGCGAGAAGCCGAACACTTCCGAGTCAGTAAGTTTGCGGTTCAGTTGCTTAGAGAGATTTTCCAAATAAGCCACCTCTTCAGGGCTCAGTGCAAGTCCCTCTTGTTGGTTATACGCCTCAATATCATCTATTTCAAGGGTAGTTTGCGGAGCTATATCAATGGTGAAACTATCCTGAGTAAGACCGTCGTATCGCTCAAAAAGCATCGGATCAAAAGGGTTATCAGGGTCAGTCAGCTCGTGGAATTCCTCAATGCGAGTAATGCCCTGAATGTCCATATTCTGGGTAATTTCCACCGCGTTAGTACTCCAAGGAGTAATCATTGCCGCGCGAGGCCCAACGAAAGAGCCACTAAGTGTAGGTTGGTCAATTTGCTCGGCGTTGCCAAACAGCCATTTCAGTTTATTGAGGTGAGGCTCAGCAAGGGCAGCCTCGACAGCCACCACATAAAGCGTATTTTTAGGATTTTTAAAGAAAAGAAGCATCTTTTTCAATTAATAATTTATAATTAATAATTAGGAAGTAGTATTTAGTTTAGCTATAAGGTCTTTAGGGTGTCCTATTCTAGCGAATAAAGCCCTTGCTTCTTCCACTTTTTCAGTGAAATATATCTTATTTTTGTCATAGGGTTCAGTATCTTTATCTTTATACGTAATTCTGACACCAAACTTATCCCATAGTTCTTTTTCCTTAGTTCTTTTTTGTTCTGTTGTCATCGATATTTAGTTTTTAAGGTGAATTAAAAATCCTATATAGTCAGAATCTGGATAGTCAGATAATGTTAATATGCGACAAAGATATAAACTTTTTTCCAATTAGCAATACTAACAAAAAAACTCCTTCTTATTTTAAGAAAAATAGGAAGAAGTTTACTTTTTTACATTTTATCTTTTTTCGCCTTTACACACTACTTTTTAACACCTCTAAAAGTGAGTTTCCCATCTACAAAAAACTCTTGTTTATCGGCATTATAGCTATATTTACCATTTTGGTAAGTATTTCCTTCTTTTTTATCCATTATTAGGGGAGCTCCTTCAGCAAAAACCTCCATTTTACTCTTATCAGCGTTAAAAAAGGCTGCAAGACTAAAGAAAACTTCTCGCTGTTCACTATCTATAGGGTCAAGGCGCACACCTTCTTCAAATTTAACGCAACGTTGTAACAAACTACTCCACATTTCGCCATTTGAAGGGATACATTCGCGTTGTTCCTGAGCGTTTGTATAGCCATAGCTAAAAAACAACACTACAAAAACAGTCCATAAAATACTTTTTTTCATTGAGATTCTTTTTATATTGATTAAACTTGCGGCAAATGTACAAAACTTTTTTGAATTACGAATGATAATTTCTAATTTTATCATCACACCCATATCCCCTCACCGAACGTTAAGCGAAGGATAAGCGAAGGATAAGCGAAGGATAAACATCTTACAAACGCCCTTTCTGCTCGCCTGTCCCACCTGTCTCACCTGTCCCACTCGTCCCACAATCGCCGGTGCGGCTCGCACTCCCACTCGTCTCAAACCTCCCAGACTTCTTAGCCTTCCCATTCTTCCCATCAATAAATTGCCTAATTGACAAATTATCCCTACCTTTGTCCCCTCACATTTAATAACAAAACAAAATGCTTCACTCCTATATCAAAAACCTCAATACCCAATATACCTCTGGCAAAGCCACCGAACACTCCTACCGCCCCCTGCTCAAAAACCTATTAGAAAGCCTCCTCCCAAAACTCAATATCATCAACGAACCCAAGCGACAAGCTTGTGGTGCACCCGACTATATCCTAACTCTCGCCGACCTGCCCATCGGTTTCATCGAAACCAAAGACATTAACGACAAAGACCTCAAAGGCGAAAAATCCAAAAACGGCAACAAAGAACAATTCGACCGATACAAAAAATCACTCACCAACCTTATATTTACCGATTACCTCACCTTCCATTTCTACCGAAATGAAGAACTCCTACATTCTGTAACCATCGGAAAAGTAACCGACAAAGGCATCATACCCCTACCCGAAAACTTCGATACTTTCCTCACCTATATCCAAAATTTCGGCTCCTTCCAGCCCTCAGGTATCGCCAAAGCCGAAGACCTCGTTACCCTAATGGCTGCCAAAGCACAACTACTCTCCAAAATCATCGAAAAAGCACTCAACGAAGACCATACAAAAGGCATACAAACAGACCTCACCGACCAACTCACCGCCTTTAGCAACGTACTCATTCACGACATTTCCGCTAAAGACTTCGCCGATATGTACGCCCAAACCATTACCTATGGGCTCTTTACCGCACGCTATCACGACCCCACCCTCCCAACCTTTAGCCGACAAGAAGCCTACCAACTCCTGCCAGCCTCCAACCCCTTCCTCAAAAAACTATTCGGATATATCGCAGGAATGGAAGTAGATACCCGTATCAGCTGGGTCATCGACGACCTCGTGCAAATGTACCTCGCCTGCGATGTAGCTCAAATGCTCGCCTCCTATGGCAAAGACGCCACCAAAGACCCCATCGTACACTTCTACGAAGACTTCCTCGAAGCCTTCGACCCCCAAGTACGCAAAGCCCTCGGCGTATGGTACACTCCACTGCCCGTAGTCAATTTTATGGTGCGTACACTCGATACCCTACTCAAAGAGCAATTCCACCTCCCACAAGGCATCGCCGATACCTCCAAAATAAAAGTACAAACCCAGCAAGACAACAAAGTAGCAGGCTTCGATATAGAAGAAAAAGAATACCACCGCGTACAAATACTCGACCCCGCCACCGGTACAGGCACCTTCCTTGCCCAAATCATCGAGTATATAGCCCAGCAGTTCAAAGAGCAACAAGGCATTTGGCAAAACTACGTCCAAGAACACCTCCTGCCACGCCTCAACGGATTCGAACTCCTAATGGCAAGCTACGCCATCGCACACCTAAAGCTCGATATGCTCCTCTCTCAAACACAAATCACCCAGAGCACCAACCGCATACAAATATACCTGACCAACTCCCTCGAAGAACCCACCCCCGACCGCTCACTACCCCTCGCCCGATGGCTCTCCGACGAAGCCAACGAAGCCAACCGCATCAAGCGCGACACCCCCGTAATGTGCGTAATAGGCAACCCTCCCTATAACGGCTCAAGCACCAACAAAGGCTCTTGGATAATGAACCTAATGGAAGACTATAAAAAAGAACCCAACACCAAAAACAAACTCGCCGAACGAAATCCAAAGTGGATAAATGACGACTATGTCAAATTTATCCGCTTTGGTGCTCATTTCATAGAGAAAAATGGCAACGGTATCCTCATCTATATCAACCCACACGGCTTTTTAGATAATCCCACCTTCCGCGGGATGCGTTACCACCTGCTCAAAACCTTTGACAGCATCCATACTATCGACCTACACGGCAACAGCCGAAAAAAAGAAACCACACCCAATGGCGAAACCGACGAAAATGTATTCAACATTATGCAAGGCGTAAGTATCAATATCTTTGTCAAAAAACCAAACCCCAAAAACTCAGAACTCGCCAAAGTATACCACTACGACCTCTATGGTAAGCGTACTGAAAAACTCGCCTTTTTAAGCGAAAACAACCTCCACACCATACCCTTTACCCAACTGAACCCCACCGCCCCTAACTACCTTTTTGTACCCAAAGACGATACCCTCTTAGCAGAATATAACCAAGGGTTCTCTATTAACGAACTCTTTAAAATCAATAGTGTAGGGATAGTAACCGCAAGAGATAACTTCACCATTCATTTTACTAAAGAGGAAGTAAAGCAAACCATTCAGCAGTTCTTGCAATTAGATAATGAAAAAGCTCGGGATACCTTTCAATTAGGTAAAGATGTACGCGATTGGCAAGTAAGTTATGCCCGAAAAGACCTACAAGAATGCTATCCTAATAAAGGTGTGCTAATTCCTATAAGCTATCGCCCTTTTGATACACGTTATACTTACTATACAGGAAAATCAAAAGGATTTCATTGTTACCCTCGCAATGAAGTAATGCAACATTTTATTGAAGGAAATAATATAGGTTTAGTTATCTGTAAACAAGTAAAATCAGGAGAGGTATATCAACATTTTTTTATTACAAATCAGATTGCTGAAAGTTGTATCGTATCAAATAAGACAGGAGAAATAGGCTATGTCTTCCCCCTCTACCTATACCTCCAAGGCGAAGGACACTTTAAAGACACCTTAGACAAAATCCCGAACCTAAACCCTAAAATTCTTAAAAAATTAGGAGGCAACCCACTCACCGCCTTCGACTATTGCTATGGTGTATTGCACGATAAAAACTATAGAGAACAATATAAAGAATTCCTAAAAATAGACTTCCCCCGCATCCCCTATCCAAAAGATAACGAGGAACTTCAGCACTACGCCACCATAGGCAAACACCTGCGAGAGCTACACCTGCTCGAAAGCCCCCAGCTACAAGCCCTTATCACCTCTTTCCCCATAGCAGGAAACAACACCATTACCGAAATAAAATGGGTAAATACTGGGCAAAAAGACAAAGGCAACGTATATATCAACGATACCCAATATTTCGCAGATGTACCCTTCAAAGCGTGGGAAGCCTACATCGGGGGCTACCAGCCCGCCCAAAAATGGCTCAAAGACCGCAAAGGTCAAACCCTCACATACAATGATATTATCCATTATCAACAGATGATAGTAGCCCTACAGAAAACCCAAGAAATTATCAATCCTTAACCCGAATAAAATGTTCCCTACTCTATATACATCGCCTATAGTAATCATTCTTAAGTAATTAGCTTTTTTTCACTTTACAACTCTGTTACACCCTGAAACAACTATTTGCCAGAGAAACATATTTGCCGCAACTTTGCACCGTCAAACAAAAACAATAAAAAAAATGGCACAAAGTTTCAACATTCTTACCCAAGACCTCCGCGGCGAGGTAGGTAAAACCATCGTATTCCGCCATCGTGGCGAAAAAACATTCGTAGCTCGTTATCCACGACCACGAAACCCAGAGCTCAAAGCTACCGAAAAGCAGCTAAAACGCCGTAGCAAATTCCAAGAAGCGGTTTTGTATGCCAAAAGTGTGCTTGCCAATCCTACTCAAAAAGCATTGTATCAGGCAGATCACAAGGTAAAAAGAAAGCTAATGAGTGCGTTCAACGTAGCCATAGCGGACTATCTAAACCCTCCAGTAGTACGTCGTATAGATGTCAGCAACTATCGCGGAAAAATAGGCGATAAAATCTACTTCATCATCTTAGACGATATTTCAGTCCAATCAGTAAAAGTTGCCCTTCATCAAAGCGGAGGCACTCTTATCGAGCAAGGTGATGCAGTAAAAGAAGGTATGCTATATGTCTATACTGCTACAGCTAATCAGAGCAGCTTTACAGGCAGCATTCTCACCGTTACAGTTACAGATCTTCCTAAGAATGTAACCGAGAAAAAGCAAACCCTATAAAGCAAAAAAAAGAGCAACTCATTTCTGAATTGCTCTTTTTATAAGAAGGCGGCGACATACTCTCCCACTTGCGTAGTACCATCTGCGCTAAAAGGTTTAACTGCTCTGTTCGGAATGGTAA
>NZ_KN389997.1:47310-48448 GCF_000213295.2 Capnocytophaga sp. oral taxon 329 str. F0087 | reverse complement strand
CACCACCGCCAAAGCAAGTGATAACCGCATCGTGTAGGTCTTCCAATACAGGATATTCACCCCCTTTCATTGCCGATAGCACATTGGCAAGGCGCACCGCCTCTATCACGCTGGCAGACGAGGCGTTTTGCCCTTGCGAGCGCAATATCTTGGCAACTTTAGTCAGATAAGTAGCCGCCAATTTATCCATAGTGTTTTGCTGCATCGCTTGCCACATCAGCTCAAAGTAATAAGGAGCCATATTGCCCGCTCCATACCCCGTGCGGCTGCTTAGGCGCAAATACGAATAAGGCATTAGGGTAAGCTGACTGCTGGCTTTAGGCAACTTCTTCAGCTCCTCATCAGTCATCGCAGGCAAGTCGTTTTCTATACCCGATAGATGATAAGCCCCCACGATTACCACTATCTCCTCAGGCTTAAACTCGGTGCAAGCCTGCGCTATTTCACGCTTCATATATGCCTCGCGAATAAGGTTGTACGAAAAGTCAAACGGAGCTTCCTCGCATTCCTTATCTACTACCATCTTGCGCATTTCTTCCGATTGCAGCGCAAGGGTAGGGGCAAAGCTATCCTTTTCTTGCCGATGCTCAAAGTGCCTTTCCCAGTAATTTTCATAGTCCGTTTCGCCCATTTGCTCTGCTAATTGCTTGTACAGACTATTGTGATAGGTATAGAAAGCCTTTGCCTTTTCGCCCTCTTCTTCCGAGGGTTGCTCTTGGCGTAGTTTTAGCATATTTTCCGAAGGCAAATCTATAAACCGAAGAGTAGCTTTCTTCTTTACCCCCCAACAAATAGCTTGGTACTCAGGCGAATAAGAAGCAAACGGATAGAGTACCGTCTCTATAGGCAGTTCAGTGGTATAGCCCAACATAGCGATAGGTGGCTTCACCCCTTTCTGAGCCATTTGGGGCATTAACGGAGTAGCATCAGCCGGACCCTCTATGAGGATACATTTAGGTTTGTGCTTGTCTAAGAATTGCAGCAGATGCGTAGCAGCATTAGGCGAAAGGTGTCGTACACCAAAAAGGTGAATTTTATTCATAATAGTCAAGGGTTCGTTCTATAATTTGGGTGGGACTGCCATTCACGAAGTACACGGCACTCACCCAGTTGTTATGAGTATCGTAGGTATACTGAA
>NZ_KN389997.1:41963-46613 GCF_000213295.2 Capnocytophaga sp. oral taxon 329 str. F0087 | reverse complement strand
TGATAAGTAGTGCTTTCCGTAGGCGCATTGCTGATATAATGAGTCTCTTTTTCTCTGCGTCCTTGCGCATCTACCTCATAATCAATATGCGATTTAAGAAAGCCCCCTGGCGAATAGGTTACTTCTTTCACCAAAAAGCCTTGTGGGTCGTACACAAACATTATCTTGTCAGAATTCTGCCTTTCCATAAACAGCTTGCCCTGTGGATTGTAATAATACTCACTGCGCAAATAGATAGTTTCGTCTTTGAACAAAAAGCGTGTTTCTACGAGCATTCCTTCAGGGTTATAGCGTTTATATTTATTGTAGATATTCGACATTTTGAAGACCACAAGGTCGTCATCGTCTTCAATTTCGCCTTTGCTAAAAGCAGTACCTTCACCGCCTTTCACTTTATAGGGGATAGCGCGCAATGATTTTACCTTGCCGCGCAATTGGTCTTCCTGCCAATCATTTTTAGGTTGCGCTCCAGCCATCGCAAAAAGCACACAAAAGAATATTGTAAATAAACTCTTCATTTTTATTAATTTTTTATCTCTTTAATCTAAAGGAGTAGGTGTTATAATATTCCTATCGGAAAGTTTATAAAATTTTAATTCTTTAGGTTCTAAAATAGTTTGTTTGCCATTGTCACCTATCAATTGAAAGGTGAGGTAATCATTGTCGCGATTTATCCGAATATCCAAATGAGCCGTTACTTTATCGACTTCTTTTCCAAATACTTTTTGATAAGCAGCTACTACTGCTTCCCAATCAAAACTTACTTCAGCCAAATATTTTTGTCCGCTTTCAGCTTTGTAAGAAATGACTAATTCTTTAAACAAGGAACGTTTTTGAATAGGTTCTTCTAAATAGAAGAAATCTTCTTTACCCATATAGGAAGCGAAATCGGTATACAAGGTAGTGCCTGCCTCTCCATTCCAATAGCGATAGTCTACATCACCCATCTTTCCATTGGGAATTTCATAGACAGGGAACCATTGGTACTGATGGTTTCTATAACTATCCCATAAGCCAAAGGGGATGGGCTTGTTTTTATTAGCTTCGCGTACTGCTTTAGGAATAGCCAAATCGCTATTTAAAGTTTCTTCTCTGTCTTCTTTACTAAATATAAGACGTTGGTGACTATCTAACCCAGGAGGCTCTTTCAAATCTATTTTCTCAGCTTGGTATCTTCCTATTTCAGTAATTTTAAAATAGGCGTTACCAGCCCATAATACTACTACCCCGCCAGGAGCTATACCTACTACTACCGTATTATAAGTAGTGTGTTTTACCTCCCCATTAGGCAGTCTTTCTTCATAGCCTTCTCTAAAGAGTTTTGCTATCTTTTCGTAATCAATAGCTGTTTTGAGTCTATAAAAGCAATCCTCTTTATAAGAAAGCCATACCATATCTACACTTGCAGGCAAGTATCCCATTGAGTGGCTTTCATATCCATAAGCATTTCCCCAATCGGGTTCTTCTTTTTCAGTGTAGAACTCTCTTGAAATGGGAGTTCCTCCTACCATAGCAGCGTAAAACCGTATAGGGTAACCTATGGGGACATTCACCGCTACGCCCCAATCGTATTGAGGTTCGTTTATATTCTTATTATTGCTATTATGGTTTTGACAGCTAGCGAGCTGCAGGATTAACAGTAAAAATAATAATATCTTTTTCATAATTATCCTTTATTGAATAGCATCTATACTGACCGCCACGTTTTCTCGTCCTAATGCTCGTGTATGCTGACCGCCACGTTTCCCCCTTTGAAGGGGGGTAGGGGGATGTTTTATTTGAAGGGAGTCCGCGAGCTGGCGCAGCGGAGTATGTGCACTCGAGGGATGTTAATAATCAGATACGCAAAAGTAATAAAAAAATACCAATCAGCCAAAAAAAATAGACTGCCCTTTTTGGGGGCAGTCTCGATTGTTAAAAAATATAGACGAATTGATAACCTTAAATTACTTCGTTGAGGTAAGCTTTAAGCATCCACACGTTCTTTTCCTGACCAGAGATGAAGTCGCTCATTAGTGAGTTAGTACCCTCGTCGTTAATTTCGTCAGAAAAATCAAGGATTTCTCTTTCCAAAGGCAATAAAGCACTAATGGTGTCGATTACTAAGCGAACGGTTTTTTCATCGTCAAAGATATTTTCACCTACAGGCACAGAGGCGTGTTTCACGTAGCTTTCAAGGGTATGGAAAGGCACGCCGCCGAGGGTAAGGATACGTTCAGCTATTTCGTCAACTTGTTCTTGGGCGGTAGTGTATAGTTCTTCGAACTTCACGTGCAGTTCAAAGAAGCGTTTTCCTTTGATATTCCAATGCACTCCGCGAAGGTTTTGGTAATAAGTTTGATAATTAGCTAAGAGCACGTTAAGTAGCCCAATTTCTTTTTCAACATCGGCTTTGTTAAGCCCTAAAGTATTTAATTTCATAAGATATTTGTTTTTAAAATTCTACGCCGCAAAGGTACGCCATTTTTTGCTGAAAAGAACGCCATAACGATAGATATTTCTAATTTTAGAATAAGCAAACATTTTGCTACTTTATTAAAAATACTGCAATTATATCTTCAGTACAGAAAGGATATATAATGGATATAGGAAGAATACAGGAAGCCTCAACAAAATCTATTATCAAATCAGCAACAAAAATATCGAAACATTGCAAATAATGCAATACCACTTCTACTACTCCCACTCGTCCCACTTGTCTCACCTGTCCCACTCGTCTTACTAACGAAAATCAAAAATACAAGCAACAAACTCACATTAGTGAAAATATAGTAATTTTGTTTTTTAGCAAAAAGATGTATATTTGCACTTTGTTTTTGAAGAATGAATGTAAATATTTGTAACATATTAAATGTAGAAGTTTCCTTTCAAGAAAACACTTGGACAGAGATTACTAAAAATATATCCATTCAACAAGTGTTAAATATCATAAAAAAGGAGGAATATAAAAATGTAATAGGAAAATTGCGTAATGAACTTGAAAAGGGAAATATAGAATATTATAATAGCAATAAGAAAAGATTGCCAGCTGTTACCTTTTCAGGAACATTTAAAAAGAAAAGAACTCTTGATTATATTCAATCTTATAATCCTATTGTTGTTATTGACATAGATAAATTAGATAATGAGGAACTTGATAGAGTTTATGATGTATTAGCTAAAGAACCCTATGTACTTAGTTTTTGGAAATCACCTTCAAATAAAGGTTTTAAAGGGATTGTACCTCTAAATTATAATACTGATAGTCAAGATTCAAACTTAATTCATAAATCTGCTTTCGAAAAACTATCTGAGTATTTTAAAAAAGAACATAATATAGAACTTGATAAGAGTGGGAGCGATATTACACGATTATGTTTTATTTCTTCTGATAAAGAGTTAGTTTTAAAAGAAGAAGTTACTTTTTTCAAAGTTGAGGATGAAGATTTATTAGATAACAAAAGTAGTAAAACTGATGAAAAAATAAAACATTATGTTTTGAAATTTTCTAATAAAAGAGATGCTTTATATAATCCTAAAAATAGGAATAAACCTAAAGACAGAACTGCTATGTCGAATATAATTAAATATCTTAAAGTTAAAAATAAAAGTATAACCTATAGCTATGCCAATTGGTATAAAGTAGCTATGGGAATAGCTAATTCATTTACATTTGACATAGGGAAAAAATATTTTAACAAATTAAGTGCTTTAGATGTTGGTAAATACAATTCTATTAATTGTGAAAACTTTTTAACTGACTGCTATGAAATACGAAATGGCTCTATCACGTTTGCCTCGATAATATATTTAGCAAATCAGCAAGGTTATAAAACAAAATCTCAAAAAAATAAAGGGGGGTTCTGAAGACGGCGGACAAAAACAACTGTCGTAAGTATCACTCCATTAACGGTAAGTTACTGCCTGAGAGCTTAAAATAGGACATAAGGCATATCTATGTCAGAATATTTGGTATGCAATATCAATAGCGGGAACCCCCTTTATTATCTATGAAACCAATAGAAGATTTTTTATCAGAAACAGAAATTATAAAAAGTATTTGTAAAATCAGAGTTAAGCTAGCTAAGAGTAGGTCTAAAAAACATTTGTTAAATTACTTAACTAAAAATCCAAAATATAATTATCATCAAAGTATTAAACTTACAAATGAATTAGAAAAACTTCAATTTGAGATAGATAAACAACTAAAAAAAATACTTCCCCCAAGAAAAAAATGGAAGGAGCCTTTACTTCCTATAATAGACAATGAGAGTAGAAAAATTATTAAAAGAAGAGAATTCAAAAATTCTTCTGACAGAAATTTCTATTCATTACTAAATACAATTAAGTATTATAAAAACATCAATTCACAAGAAACGTGGCTTTTAAATTTAACTAAGTTTGTTACTGAAATTAGAGATATTCTGATAGATAAAAAATATACTTTAACTTCTCCTATTGTAATTCCTAAACTAAAAAATGAAAAAATACAAAAAGAAGAAAATGAATGTCGCCCAATATGTATGTTCAATTTAAAAGATAGAATTGTTCTAAGTATTGTCAATAAGTTTTTAACTTATTTATTTGATAGTACTTTTGAAAATACTTCTTATGCTTTCAGAATTAAGAAAAATAGTGAGGGGAAAAATCTCTCACATCACGATTGTATAA
>NZ_KN389997.1:35093-41451 GCF_000213295.2 Capnocytophaga sp. oral taxon 329 str. F0087 | reverse complement strand
TCTAAAATACAAAGAACAATATAGTAATGAACAACTATTCATAGTAGAATGCGATATGCAAAAATTTTATGATACAGTTAATCATAATATTATAAAAGAAGAATTTAATACTCTCATTTCAGAGGCTAAAGAACACTATCCTAATTTAGATTTAGATTTAGCTATAAATATATTTCACAATTATTTAGAATGTTTTTGCTTTAATAAGGATATTCCTAAAAGAGAAGAATTAGAGTATTGGAAATCATATAAAATACCTAATGGTTTTTTTGGTTGGATTAACGAAAAGGAACTGTTAGATTATAAAATTAATATTAATACAGAGAGGATGGGAGTTCCTCAAGGAGGTGCTCTTTCAGGGTTAATTGCAAATATTTATCTCAATAAGGTTGACAAAAAACTAGCTACATTTAAAAATATCTTTTATGCAAGATTTTGTGATGATATGATAATTATATCTCCTTCTCAAGAAGAATGCGAAAAATCTAAAGAAGTTTATATAAAAACTTTGAAAGAATTAAAATTATTTCCCCATTTATTTCAAAAAAATGAAGACTTACTAAATGTAAAAAATAACAGGAAAAATTACAAAGCTTTTTGGAAAGGAAAATCCAAAGGTTCCTATTTATGGGCACGTGAAGAAAATGATAAATTATCTTTTCCTTGGATAGGTTTTGTAGGATATGAGATTAATTATAAAGGAGAAGTTAGAGTTAGAAAAAAATCTCTTCAAAAAGAGCTTAAAAAACAAAGAACAATTGTTGAAGAAATAAAAAAAGCTGTTTGTAAAGGACAAAGATGTTCCAAATATACAGTTATTGAATCAGCAATTAACCGATTGATAGGAATGTCTGTTGGAAGAGTAAAAATGTATAACTATGATAAAGTTCCTGCTAATCTATGTTGGAAAAATGGCTTTAAAGAGCTAACACTCAATAAATACTCATTAAAGCAAGTAAAAGAACTAGACCGTAATAGAAATAAATTATATTATAGATTATTTAAAGAGATTGATGAAAAGGAGTCTAAAAGTAAAAGCAAAACAAGAAGACTTCCATATAAATATAATAAACCTTTCAGTTATTATTATCAAATTTTGGAAAGAGGAAGATGAAATATCAATTTGGTATAAAATTTAGCAGAGAATTTGTGTTGTAATTCCCATTTTCTTTATAAAAGGGCTACAAAAAAAGAGCTATCCAAAACCTTTTGGATAACTCTTTTTTAATCGTCAAATTGTCAAATTGCCAAATCGACAAATCGACAAATTAGTCTGATAGTCCTAATTCTTCTATAGCAGGTTCTTCCTCTTCTTGAGTCTCTACTTTCTTAGCTATAAATTTCTCTAAAGGCTGGTTGTTGAGGTTATAAACTACCGATTGAGCGTCCAACTCGTCTAAAAACGCATTGTTGATACTTACTTTCAGCTGTGCATTGTCCATATTTAGGTGGATATTATCCTCCTTATGATGTACCACAAAGTAAACAGGCTGTTTTCCTTTGTGTTTGCTCACTAAAGACTTGTATTTATCAATCATCGGCTGACTAATATCCTCTATATTTAGGTGAAAGGTAACTTTTTTAGAGAGTTTTTCTAATACATCTTGCAAGAACTCTATCTGTAGTACCTGTATACGTGGCTCGCCTCGCTGCTGAGTTTGATTGTTCAAAAAGCCTTCTACTACTTTGAATTTGATGAATAGAAAGGCTCCCATCACCATATATTGGCGAAACTCTCCATAGTCCTTATTAAAAAGTCTGAACTCGAAAGAACCGTCATAATCTTCTAAAGTGAAAAATCCAAACGGACTACCATTCTTGCTGGTGCGGTGCTGCTCATCGGTTATCATACCCGCTACGGTAAGTTCGCGGTTGATAAGTGGTGTGAGGTTTTGTAGCTGCGATAAATTGATATTGCAATAATGCTGAATAGTATGTTTAAAATCGTCTAACGGATGCCCTGATATATAGATACCCACTACCTCTTTTTCGCGACGCAGCTGCTCAAGGTTGCCCCACGACTCACATTTAGGTATCACCGGTTCAGGTATTTCGGCTTCGTCTATCCCCCCAAACAGACTCATCTGCGCTGAGTTTTTGCTTTCCTGATATTTGTTCCCAAAACGAATGGCTTTCTCAAGGAAAGGAATACCGTCAGCTTCAGCATAAAAATATTGGGCGCGGTGAGTGCCTGCAAAAGAGTCAAAACCACCTGCTAAAGCGATACTTTCAAAGGCTTTTTTGTTGATACTCTTATAATCTACCCGCTTTGCTAAGTCGAAAATAGAAGTATAAGGGCGCTCTTTGCGGTTTTCTACTATAGTGTCTACGGCAGCCTTACCAACTCCTTTTACTGCCCCCATACCAAAGCGGATATCCCCATTTTTGTTTACCGTAAATTTGTATAACGACTCGTTTACATCCGGAGGTAATACCCTAATACCCATACGATGACATTCCTCAAGGAAGAAAGTAATCGTCTTAATATCGTTCATATTGTTAGACAGTACCGCAGCCATATACTCGGCAGGGTAGTTCGCTTTCAAATAGGCAGTTTGGTAGCCCACCCACGCATAGCAGGTAGAATGCGACTTGTTGAACGCATAAGCCGCAAACTTCTCCCAGTCAGCCCATATCTTTTCAAGTTTTTGGGTATCGTGCCCCTTTTCTGAGGCTTGGGCAACAAACTTAGGTTTCATTTTGGCTAGTACGGCTATTTGTTTCTTACCCATCGCCTTACGTAGTACGTCAGCTTCACCTTTGGTAAAGCCTGCTAGCTTTTGCGAGAGTAGCATCACCTGCTCCTGATATACCGTGATGCCATAGGTTTCTTCCAGATACTCTTTCATATCAGGCAAGTCGTATTCTATGGGCTCAATACCGTGTTTCCGCTTGATAAAGCTCGGTATATATTCCAGAGGCCCTGGGCGGTAAAGAGCATTCATCGCTATTAGGTCAGCAAAAACAGTAGGCTTGAGTTCGCGCATATACTTCTGCATACCTGCGGACTCGTATTGGAATATCCCTACCGTTTCTCCTCGTTGAAAGAGTTCATAGGTCTTTTTATCGTCTAACGGAAAAGCCTCAGCATCGAGCTCTATGCCGTGCGTTTGTTTTATATTCTCAATCGTATCTTTGATAAGAGTAAGAGTACTAAGCCCCAAGAAGTCCATCTTTAGCAGTCCAGCACTTTCTACTACCGAGTTGTCAAACTGGGTAACGAATAGGTCAGAGTCTTTGGCTAAAGCTACAGGCACAAAGTTAGTGATGTCGTCAGGGGTAATAATCACCCCGCAGGCGTGAATACCAGTGTTGCGCACCGAGCCCTCAATAATGTTGGCCTGCTGAATAGTTTGGTTGCTCTCCTCTTCGCCTCCGCCTGCCAAAAGCTGCTTGAGTTCGTCTACTTTGGGTAGTTCTTCACTACGCACTTTTTCTTTGAGCTTTTTCTCGTCCCAATTGAAGAGGTTTTTTAGCGAAAGTCCAGGGGGTTTAGAGGGTACTAAGCCTGCCAATCGGTTCGACTCTTGCAGAGGCACATCCAGCACACGGGCGGTATCTTTTATAGCCGACTTAGCCGCCATTTTACCATAAGTAATGATACGTGCTACCTGACTTTCGCCGTACTTATCAATCACGTAGTTGATAACGTCTTGTCTGCCGGAATCTTCAAAGTCTATATCAATATCGGGCATTGATACACGGTCGGGGTTTAGGAAACGCTCAAACAGCAGGTCGTACTTTATCGGGTCCATATTGGTAATGTCTAAGCAATACGCCACTGCCGACCCTGCTGCCGACCCACGACCAGGCCCTACCGATACCCCCATCTTGCGCGCGGCTGCAATGAAATCTTGCACTATCAGAAAGTAACCAGGGTAACCTGTCTTTTCTATAATAGAAAGCTCAAAGTCTAATCGTTCGCGTACCTCATCAGTGATTTCTAGGTATTTGCGCTTAGCTCCCTCGTAGGTAAGGTGACGCAAATAATTGTTCTCACCTTTCTTGCCTGTAGGGTCGTCTGCCACCTGAAAAGCTTCAGGAATATCAAATTTAGGCAAGAGAATATCACGGGCTAAGCCATAGGGCTCTACCTTATCGATAATTTCCTGAATGTTGAGTATTGCCTGAGGTATATCTTTGAAGAGTGCCTTCATCTCGGCACTTGTTTTGAAATAATATTCGTCATTAGGCATTCCAAATCGATAGCCACGTCCGCGCCCGATAGGTGTTTTCTGCTTCTCACCATCTTTTACGCATAGCAGAATATCGTGGGCACTAGCATCTTTTTTATGAATGTAGAAAGTGTTATTAGTAGCAATGAGCTTCACGCTGTACTTTTTAGACAACTCTACCAGCACACTATTTACGTGCTCTTCTTCCTGTTGCCCGTGGCGCATCACTTCTAAGTAGAAGTCATCGCCAAAAAGGTCTTTCCACCATAACAAAGCCTCTTCAGCTTGTTTGGTACCTATATTGAGTATTTTAGAAGGAATTTCACCATTGATACCTCCCGAAAGCACTATAAGGTCGGCTTTATACTGCGCAACAATCTCTTTGTCGATACGAGGTACGTAATAAAAGCCTTTAGTAGAAGCTATCGAAGCCATTTTGATAAGGTTCTGATACCCTTCTTTGTTTTTAGCTAAGATAACCACTTGGTAACCATTATCCTGGTGACTTCTATCCAAGTGATTTTCACAAATATTGAACTCACAACCTATAATAGGTTTGATAAGTGTTTCGGTAGGTGCTTCACCTTTTTCTTCAGCCTCCTTATTTTTGCCTTCAGCCTCTTTGTTGTATTTTTGTATCTCTTGCACAAAGTGAAAAGCCGCCATCATATTGCCTGTATCAGTCAGTGCTACGGCAGGCATTTTCTCTTTAGCAGTGCTTTTCACAAGGTCGCTTATAGCTGTAGTCGATTGTAAGATAGAGTATTGAGTATGATTGTGTAGATGGGCAAAGGCAGCCGTTTCAAGTAGCGCTATTTCTTCTTCCGAAGCGGTTATTTCAGGAGTACTGCCTTTGCTGCGCAATGCCTCGGAAGCCTCTTTGAGGTTTACGTGTTTGAGCCCTATAAGCCCTATGGGAGAGGAGTGATGCGCTTGAAAGTTTTCAATATATTCTCTACTAAAAGTACCTTCTTTGAAGCCCTCACCACGCCTTATAAGTTCGAAGAAACAGCGGGCGGTAGCTTCTACATCGGCAGTAGCGTTGTGAGCCTCGGCAAAAGGTACGCCAAATAAGAAAGAGTGCAACTCAGTAAGCGAGGGGAATTTATATTTACCCCCGCGACCGCCCTCTATCTTGCAGAGGTTAGCGGTTGCCTCGGTACAAGTATCGATTACAGGTAGTTTATCCAACGGACTTTCCACTCCATAGCGATAAAACTCAGCCCCCATAATATTGATATCGAAGCCTATATTTTGTCCTACTACGTACTGAGCCTTACTAAGAGCCTCGTTGAAGGCAGCGAACACCTCAGCAATGGGCACCCCTTGCTTTTCAGCTAGTAGGGTAGAGATGCCGTGTACTTTCTCGGCATCATAAGGAATGTCAAAACCATCAGGAGCAATTAAAAAATCCTGATGTTCTATAAGCGCCCCCCACTGGTCGTGCAATTGCCACGCTATTTGCACTGCGCGCGGCCAGTTGTTGCTATCGCTAATAGGAGCATTATAATTACGGGGTAACCCCGTGGTTTCGGTATCGAATATTAAGTACATTTCTTTCTAATCTATAAAAATATTAAAAAACCTGTCTGTAGGTTTAATTTCTCTCTTTCAGCATTGGTACGAACTGAAAGTCGCCGTAGGTAGTTTTATGAAACTCCTTTTCGCTGATGCGTTCGTAGAGGGTCATTACTTGTGTTTTTTCGCCTATGGGTATCACCATACGTCCGCCAATGGCTAATTGCGCCAATAAGGCATTGGGTACATAGGGAGCCCCCGCCGTGACTAATATACGGTCAAAAGGGGCTTCTTGAGGCAGACCCTTATAACCATCGCCAAAATACATCTGTACAGGACGGTTTATCAGTTTGGGTAGTAGTTGTTGGGCGAGCTTGAAGAGCTTTTGTTGTCGCTCGATAGTATACAGATATACCCCGAGGTACATCAGCACACTTGACTGATAGCCGCTGCCAGTGCCTATCTCTAACACCTTTTGGCGCGGAGCTACCTGTAGCAGTTCTGTCTGAAAGGCTACCGTATAAGGCTGCGAGATAGTTTGGTCTTCGCCTATTGGGAATGCCTTGTCTTGGTAGGCGTGGTCTTCAAAAGAGCTATCCATAAACAGGTGGCGTGGTATAGCCCGTATCGCCTCGAGCACACGCGTATCGCGTATGCCTTTTTCT
>NZ_KN389997.1:18813-34463 GCF_000213295.2 Capnocytophaga sp. oral taxon 329 str. F0087 | reverse complement strand
ATGCCTTTTTCTTTGAGCAGGTCGGCTAGCTGATTGCGCAGACCGCGGTGTTTTAAAGTGTCTTTCAAAGGGAACATTTTTCAGTATGAAATAGGTTATAAAAAGTTATAGTACAAAAAATCTTACAAAAAATTGGTATTAACAAAAAATTTTCTATCTTTGTACGCAGAAATAAACTAAATTAGCAAGAGATGAAACGTTTTAATCAAAAATTACCTTTCATCTTTATCCTTTTACTATTAGTATCTTGCCGCGCCACAGAGACTTCGGTGCAGGTAGTAAAAGTAGAGGATAAGTATGAAATGAAACTACCTACTTCTCTTACTTACCAAAACAATCTTTATGACCAAGCCTCGCTAGAATACGCCAATCCTAAAGAAGCCTTTTTTGTGGCTGTGATTGACGATAATCGAGAGGAACTGACAGAAGCTCTGTTTGAGCTGCTGAAAGACAAGCTGGGCGTACAAACCAAAAAAGCTTTTGCTGAGCGCTTCCGCCTAAAGGATTACTTTGATGTGTGCTATCAGGGTTGGGTAGAGGCTAAGATGATGCGCCCTTCTGCGGCGAAAATCACAACCACTACTATTCATAGGCTGCCTGCTATGGTGGTTGAGACTACTGAACAAGTAAACGGCAATAAGGTGTTCTACATAGTGGCAGTGGTAGAAACTGAGAAAACTTATTACCAAATCTTTACTTGGACACTCGATAGCAAAAAGACTCAAAACGAGCAGCAAATGAAAGAAATTATCAGCTCTTTTAGAGAGTTATAACTGCTAAAAAGGCTTTGACAAAGTTTCGAACTTTGTCAAAGCATTTTTTGTTTTGTATCTTGTATTTTGTCTTGTTTTTAGACTATCACAATTACAAAGTAGTTCTTCTTCCCGCGTTGTAGCAAGACAAACTTGTCGTCGATGATGTCTTTCTCACCAATTATATAGCTTTCTTCTACTTTTTCTTTATTTACAGCGATTGATTTCTCTTTTAGTGCGCGTCTTGCTTCGGAGTTAGAGGCTATAAAGCTTGTTTTGGCCGATAAAGCCGCTATCATATCTAAGCCTGCCGCTATGTCTGCACGAGTTACTTCAGCTTGTGGTACTCCGTCGAACACTTCTAAGAATGTTTTAGCATCTAACTGTCTGAGGTCGTCAGAAGTTGAGTTGCCAAAGAGTATTTGCGAAGCTTTTTGGGCTTTTTGTAGTTCCTCACGTCCGTGTACGAGTACGGTTAGCTCTTCAGCCAATTTGTTTTGCAATACGCGTAGGTGAGGGGCTGCTTGGTGCTCGCTGATAAGTTGCTCAATCTCTTCACGGCTTAGCATCGTAAAGATTTTGATGTATCGCTGTGCATCTTCGTCGGATACGTTTATCCAATACTGGTAGAACTTATAAGGCGAGGTTTTTTCAGCATCAAGCCATACGTTGCCGCCTTCGCTTTTGCCAAACTTAGTACCATCGGCCTTAGTGATAAGCGGACAAGTAAGGGCGTATGCCTTGCCTCCTGCTATACGGCGGATAAGCTCGGTACCAGTAGTGATATTGCCCCACTGGTCAGAGCCCCCCATTTGTAGCGTTAGTCCTTTTTGGCGGTATAGGTGCAAAAAGTCATACCCTTGTAGCAATTGGTATGAAAACTCAGTAAACGACATACCATCGGTGTTTTCGTTGGGGTCGAAGCGTTTTTTTACTGAGTCTTTTGCCATCATATAATTGACAGTGATGTGCTTACCGATGTCGCGAATGAATGACAGGAACGAAAATTCTTTCATCCAGTCGTAATTATTAACTAACTCGGCACGGTTAGGGGCTTCGCTTTCGAAATCGAGGAATTTAGCTAATTGCTTTTGGATACCCTTTATATTGTGAGCGAGTACTTCTTCTGTTAATAGGTTGCGCTCAGCTGATTTGCCTGAAGGGTCGCCTATCATACCGGTAGCACCCCCTACTAAGGCATAAGGTTTATGTCCGCATTTTTGAAAGTGGCGCAACATCATCACGCCTACTAAGTGACCAATATGTAGCGAGTCGGCAGTAGGGTCAATCCCTACGTAGGCAGCGCGGAGCCCTTCCATAAGGTGTTGTTCTGTTTCAGGCATAATATCCTGAATCATACCGCGCCAGCGCAGTTCTTCTATAAAGTTCTTCATTAGTTTATTTGTTATATATTACAATATTATCATTATTTACTAAACTCACGTTCTTCTTGCTCTCCCGTTAGCATATTCTTCAGTATATAGGTGCCTTTTTGTAGCTCGCTTTCGCCTATAATAGCTACGTAGGGTATGCCGCGTTTGTTAGCGTAGTCCATTTGCTTTTTAATCTTAGCCGCTTCGGGGTAAAGTTCTGCTTTTTTGCCTTCTTTTCTGAGTTGTTGCAAAAGCTTCATACTCTGTAGCGCTTCGGCATTGCCAAAGTTTAAGCAAAGTATTTTGACTGTACTATTAAGTGTTTCGGGGTAGAGGTTGAGCTCTTCCATCACCAAACCGATACGGTCTAAGCCAAATGAGATGCCAATACCGCTCATTCCTTTGAGACCGAAAATGCTGGTTAGGTCGTCATACCTACCACCGCCCCCTATTGAGCCCATTTGCACTCCGGCAGGTGCCGCAATCTCGAAGATAGCCCCTGTGTAGTAATTCAGTCCGCGTGCTAAGGTAACATCGAGGTCTAATAAGGCAGTTTGTAGCCCTAATGCTGCTATTTGTTCTCCTACGAAAGTGAGTTCTTCTATGCCTTTGCACCCCACTTCGGAGGTAGCTAAAATAGCAGATAAGGCAGCTAACTTCTCGGTAAATGACCCTTTGAGCCCAAAGATAGGTTTTATCTTTTCGATAGCTGCTGCGTTGATACCTCTTTCGCTCATTTCTTTTATAACGCCCTCTTCACCTATTTTGTCGAGTTTGTCTAAAGCTACTGTAAAGTCGATGAGTTTATCGCTTTCGCCTATCACTTCAGCAAAACCACTGAGTATTTTGCGGTTGTTAATTTTTATAGTAACCCCTTTTAAATTAAGCGCTGTGAAAACCGCATCGTACAACTGAACGAACTCTACCTCTTGCCACAAGCTATTGCTGCCCACCACATCGGCATCGCATTGGTAGAACTCTCTGAAACGCCCTTTCTGCGGACGATCGGCACGCCAAACGGGCTGTATTTGGTAACGCTTGAAAGGGAAAGTAAGTTCGGCTTGGTGCTGTACTACATAGCGCGCAAAAGGTACCGTTAGGTCATAACGCAAGGCTTTTTCGGATATTTGAGGGGTGAGCTTTTGAGGGTTCTTAGCCTCCCAATCTTCTTGTTTTACCCCTTGTGTAAAATCACCAGAATTGAGGATTTTGAAGATAAGGCGATCGCCCTCTTCACCATATTTGCCCATTAGGGTATCATAATTCTCAAAACTTGGCGTTTCGATAGGTTGAAAGCCAAAAGTGCTAAATGTATCGCGGATGGTATTGATGATAAAGTATCTTTTTGCTAATTCGGCAGGTGAAAAATCACGGGTGCCCTTAGGAATACTGGGTTTCTGTACAGCCATTGTTCTTTGTTTATTCAAGGTTAATTCTCAAAAAATAATTAGATAGCTTGTTGCTTTTCTCTTTATAACACCGCAAAGGTACAAAACAATTAATAATTAGCATTAATAATTGGCAATTAATTTTTATTTTATACCTTTGTGTCCTAAATTAAATAATTGGAACAATGAAAACAGAAAGCAGCTTAAATCAGAAACAAGGACACTGGATTCTTGCTAAACTTGGCAAAAAAGTATTGCGCCCCGGTGGTCGCTTGCTTACCGAATGGTTGGTACGCAATTTAGAGATTACCTCTAAAGACGATGTGGTAGAGTTTGCCCCAGGGCTGGGCTTTACGGGGAGTATAGCCTGCTCTTACAAACCTTTTAGCTATACGGGGGTTGATATGAATAAAGAGGCGGCAGTACTTGCTAAGAAGAATATCCGCTACGATAAGGCACGAGTGATTATAGCCGATGCGGCTGATACCCAACTGCCTGATGGTTTTGCTGATAAGGTATACGGCGAGGCGATGCTAACTATGCAGCCTATTGAGCACAAACGAGCCATTATAAGCGAGGCGTACCGCCTGCTTAAACCAGGGGGCTATTATGCTATACACGAACTTGGCTTGCAGCCTGATGAGGTGAGCGAAGAGGTGAAAAATGGCCTTTTTAAAGACCTTAGCAGCAACATCAGGGTACACGCCCGACCTATGACGGCTAAAGAGTGGAAAACACTTTTAGAAGAACAAGGTTTTAAAGTAATAAAAGAACAACACAGCCCGATGCTATTATTAGAGGGTAGCCGTATTTTAGAAGATGAAGGCTTTTTCCGCACCCTCAAATTCTTATTCAACTTATTGCGCTACCCTGACTTGCGCAAGCGCGTTCAGAAAATGAAACAATCTTTCCGCAAGCACCAGCAAAACCTTGATGCTATTGCTCTTATTGCTCAAAAACCCCTTTAGCTTCTTGCCAATAGGCTTCCATTTCGGCTAAAGTCATATCGCGTAATGACTTACCGCTCTCGGCAGCCTTGCGCTCTAAGTACTGAAAACGAGCTATGAACTTCTTATTAGTGCGCTCTAAGGCATCTTCGGGATTTACTTTTAGAAAACGCGCATAGTTTATCAAACTGAAAAGCACATCGCCAAATTCAGCTTCAATGGCGGTGTGCTTTTGTGCTTTTACTTCGGCGTGAAGCTCTTCTATTTCTTCTTTTACTTTGGCAAACACATCGTCTATATTATCCCAATCGAAGCCTACCCCTGCCGCTTTATCTTGTATGCGACTGGCTTTTACAAGGGCTGGCAGACTTTTAGGCACGCCCCCTAATACGCTCTTGTTGCCTTCTTTTAGCTTTATTTTTTCCCAATTGCGCTTTACATCTTCTTCGTTATCAACCTTCACATCGCCATAGATGTGAGGGTGGCGTATGATGAGCTTTTCGCACACCCCATTGGCTACATCAGCAATATCGAAATCGCCAGTTTCGCTGCCTATTTTGGCATAGAAAACAATGTGTAGCAATAGGTCGCCAAGCTCTTTTTTTACCTCTTGCAGGTCGTTATCGAGTATGGCATCGCCTAATTCGTAAGTCTCTTCGATAGTGAGGTGACGCAGGCTCTGCATTGTCTGCTTCTTGTCCCACGGACATTGTGCCCGCAGGTCGTCCATTATGTTTAGTAGCCTTTGGAAGGCTTCGAGTCGTTTGTCCATTATATCAGTCCTATAAATTTGCTACGGGCTAAAAGGCTAGCGCCTAAAAGTCCTGCTTTTTCGCCTAATTTTGATACTTTTATCTGCGAATCTTTATTTACTAAGTTTAGTGAATACTTTTTGATAGCACTGCGCAGCGGTAGTAGTAGGTAGTCGCCTGCAGTGGCAAGCGTGCCCCCTATAATCACCAATTCGGGGTTGAAAAGGTTGATAAGGCTAGCAGTATGCTTGCCCAAAGCATTGCCCACTTCTTCTATAAGCTCTATGGCGAGCATATCTTCTTGTAGGGCTACTTTTATGATGTCTTCTAAAGAGATAGGTGCTTTGGGGTCGTAGTTCTTTTGCTGGGTGAGTAGAGACGAGTGTCCGTGTTGGAGTTTGTCTATAAATTTGCGGTGTAATGACGAGCCAGAGGCTTCAGTCTCTAAACAGCCTTTTTTGCCACAGTGGCAGAGTATTTCGTTATCGAAAACGGCTATATGCCCAAACTCGCCCGAAAAGCCTGACTTGCCGTAATACAGCTGTCCATCGATGATGATACCTAAGCCTAAGCCCCAACTTACATTCAAGAATAGAATATCTTTTTCGCCTTTTACCCTGCCTTTTATATATTCGCCGTAAGCCATTGCGCGGGAGTCGTTATCGATGGTAACGCCTATGCCCAAACGCTCTTCGAACATTTCGGTTAGAGGGCGTTCATCGAAGTAAAAACCGCTGTAACTATGTCCGGATTGGGTATTGACGCGGCCTGAAATATTGATGCCGATACTGAGAATATGCTCTTTAGGAACCACTGTTTGCGCTATAAAGTCGTTGATGATTTGGCACAAGAGCTCAAAGCGCTCTTGCGGCAACTCTTCAGCAAAAGGAATACGGATTTTTTCGTCAATCAGTTCGCCTTTGAAGTTGATAAGCCCTATATTGACGTGAGAATGGGTGATATCTACCCCAATGAAATAGCCCGAACTCTCATTAAGTCCGTAAACATTAGGGCGGCGGCCTCCAGGGGTTTCGAGCTTCCCAAAGTCCATTACGATACCGTCGTCAATGAGTTCGCCTACTAGCTTGGTAACCGTAGGTACGCTGAGATTGAGCTCCTTACCGAGGTCGGCAAGGGTGTTATCACCGTTATTGATGTAATAACAGATAATGTCTTTCTTAAGAGAGGCACTGCGGATGCCCATTCTTACTTCTTCTAAAAATTTAAGAGCCATATTTTTTGATTTGTCGATTTGTCGATTTGCTGATTTGCCGATTTGTCGATTTGTCAATTTGATGATTTTTATAGAAACATCCCCCCTTCACATACTCCGCTACGCCAGCTCGCGGACTTCCTTCAAAGGGGGAGCCCATACACGAACATAATACTAGTTAGTGATTGGCTAATTAACTCATTGACTAATTGACTAATTGGCAAATTGACTAATTAATAATCATCTGTACGGTGTCTGATGATACTTGTTTTAGCAGTACGTTTTTGCCGGTTGCTACTTCGGCAATAGCTGCTTCGGTAGCGTGCCTAATGGTGTAGAGCGTTACCCCTTCGGTTACCGATACTTTGAAACGCTCTTCTAACTTCTCTAAAAGCTCTGGTAGCGTATCAAACTTGTTTTCAACACATACTGAAAAGCTGATAGCTGAATTTTGTATCACACTTACTTTCATTTGAGCTTTGTGCAAACTCTTGAAAATGTAGCTGATACCCTCTTCCATAATAAACGAAAAGTCGCGAGAGGAAAGAGAAAGCAGTATTTGGTCTTTTTTGAGTATAAAACAAGGTACTTTAGGTTCTAAACTCGCTACATTGCACACCGCACTACCTTCTTCGGTAGGATTTACAAATGAGCGCACGTATAGCGGTATCTCTTTCTGCTGGAGTGGTTGTAGCGTTTTGGGGTGAATGACTGATGCACCGTAAAACGCTAACTCTATCGCCTCTTGGTAAGGTATTTTGCGCAACAACTGGGTATGCTGGAAATAACGAGGGTCGGCATTGAGTACCCCTGGAACGTCTTTCCAAATCGTTACGCTCTTAGCGTTTAGGCAATAGGCAAAGATAGCCGCCGTATAGTCGGAGCCTTCGCGCCCAAGAGTGGTGGTGAAGAAGTTAGCATCGCTACCCAAAAAGCCCTGTGTGATATTGAGCAACGACTTGTTGATATTATTGCTGATATTGGTTTGAGTTTCTTCCCAATCGATACCTGCATCGCGGTAGTTGCTATCGGTCTTGATGAGGTTGCGCACATCTATCCAATTGTTTTTGATGCCGTTATCGTTTAGATACTGGCTGATGATAGTGGTAGAGAGCAGTTCGCCAAAGCCTATGACTTGGTCGTACACAAAACTGTGCTTAGGCGACTTATTGCGCTCTAAAAACGAACTGAGTTCGGCGAAAAGACCATCGACTTTCCAATAAACAGGGTGGTTTTCGTCGCTGAAGAGTTCGCGTATAATCTGGTAATGAAAATCTTTAATAGTCTGTAGGCTTTCGGGCAGCTGAGCAGGGGCTTTGAAGTAGTTATTAACTACGACTTCTAAAGCATTGGTGGTTTTGCCCATAGCCGAGATAACAATGAGAGAATGGGCATAGCCTACTTTTTCTAATATTTTAGCGACATTGCGCACGCCTGCAGCATCTTTTACTGAGGCACCTCCGAATTTAAATATTTGCATATTCTCTTTAATTTGCAAGAATTTAGTTTTAATGCCGCAAAGTTAAAAAAATATTTAATAATAAGAGCGCTAAAAAGTGTATTTTTTTTGATAAAAAAAGATGGGAGGAATGAGAAGGCTGGGAGGTTTGGGAGGAATAGGGGGGATGGTAGGATATTTTTCTGGTTTTTAGTCGATGATTAGACGTTTATACTTTGCTCATCTTTCGCTAAACCTTCGCTCTTCCTGTATTCTTCCTATATTGTTTGTATAGGGTAGATGGCTACAGAAATTTTTTCTATCTTTGTCCCCTTAATTATTATACTATGAAAATCGTTATATCACCGGCTAAAACTATCAATGAAACCTCTCCGCTCCCCACAGAGCGTTATTCGTCGGCTATCTTTACCAAAGAAATCGCTGAGGTACACGCGGCTCTTCAGCCATTGTCGCCTCAGCAACTCTCGACCTTGATGAGTATTTCACCCAAACTTGCTGAACTGAATTGGCAGCGTAACCAAGTCTTTACGATGCCTTTAACTCCGCAAAATGCGCGTCCAGCCCTTTTTGCCTATGATGGCGATGTATATGAGGGGCTTGATGCTTATTCGCTTGCTGAGGCTCAACTTAATAAACTGCAAGAGAGTTTGCGCATTCTCTCAGGGCTTTATGGAGTCCTTAAGCCTTTAGACCTTATCGCTCCTTATCGGTTGGAAATGGGCATTAAACTATCCGTAGGCAAGGCAGCGAACCTTTATGCTTTTTGGAAGGAGCGCATCACTCAGGCTCTTAATGATGAATTGGAAGAGGGGGAACTTTTTATCAATCTCGCCAGTGAAGAATATTTTAAGGCGATTGATACTGCTAAGCTAAAAACAAGCGTAATAACCCCTGTTTTTAAAGATTACAAGGGCGATACGCTGAAAATAGTGAGTTTTTACGCCAAAAAAGCCCGTGGACGTATGGTGCGCTATTTGGCTGAAAACGATATTCGCTCGGCTGAAGACCTCAAAGGCTTCAACGCTGATGGGTATGTGTTTTCGGAAAAATTTTCGGAAGGGAATACGATTGTTTTTATTAGATAATTAGCTGATTTGCCGATTTGTCGATTTGCCGATTTGTCGATTTGCCAATTTGTCGATTTTTGTAGAAACATCCCCACTCTTTATATAACATCCCCCCTTCACATACTCCGCTACGCCAGCTCGCGGACTTCCTTCAAAGGGGGAGCCCATACACGAGCATTATACTAGCAATATGTTGATTGACAAATTGACTCATTGACAAATTGACTCATTGGCAAATTAGCAATTAGCAAATTGACAAATCAATTACGAGTCCTTCGTTGGCGCGGACATTGAATACGGTATCGTCTTCAAAAATAAGGTATTGTCCTTTAATACCAACCAGCGTGCCAGTATAGGTAGGGGTGCGGAGCAGTTGTAGTGACTGCACTTTGGTAGGATATTGTTGCACAGGGAAGTGTATCTGTAAAGGCGCTATATCTTCGGTGATGTAGGGTTGCACCTCTTCGGGTACCCAAGGACGTACTTGGGCTTTCACCGCTAATAAATCTACTGGGGTGATTTGGTTGGTGAGCATCTTGCGCCAGTTGGTTTTGTCGGCTAAATGCTCTTTGAGAGCTACTTCGGCTACCCCAGCTAAATAGCGGTTGGGCACTTCAGCAAGTACCAAAGCCTCGTGCGCCCCTTGGTCAATCCAGCGGGTAGGAGCTTGCGTTTTGCGAGTTACCCCCACTTTTACCTCGCTTGAATTAGCCAAATATACGTAGTGCGGCTGCAACTGCACTTGTTGCTCGTAGGTTAAATCGCGCTCTTCGATGTTTAGATGCGCTTTGCTCAGTTCGGGGTGCATTATCCAATCGGCAGTTTGAGGAACTTCAAAAAAGCACTCTTTGCAATAGCCCTGCCTAAAAATAGGCTTGTTCTGACCACAATTCAAACACTGAAAGCCCTTTAAATCTATAGTGATGGCCTTGCCTAATAGATTGTTCATCAGTACATAATCGCCCTGCATAGGCAGGTAATACCGTATAGGGTCAGCCCATTCGGTTAGCATCTTCTGTAATACACCTTGAAACATATTTTCTTTGTTTTTCTAGAAATTTAGGTGCAAAGATACACCCTAATTTGCTAACTGACAAATTTGTTACTTTTGCTAATTATGCGTACCTTTGCACCAATGAAGAAGCGTTTGCTACATATCATCAGTTATATACGTAAAAAAGTACGTCAGCACCCTATCAAATCGGGGGTGGCTCTGCTATTGCTGCTCGCTTACGCCTTTTGTTTACCGCGCCATCTCTTTCCGCAGCCCTATGCTACTGTGCTTGAGAGTGCAGAGGGGAAACTGCTGTCGGCTAAGATAGCTACAGATGGGCAATGGCGTTTTCCGGAGGTAGATAGTGTGCCTTATCGGTTTAAAATGTCGGTATTGCAGTTTGAAGATGCTCATTTTTATCACCATTGGGGGGTAAATCCGGTATCTGTAGTCAAAGCCTTGGTGCGCAACGTAAAGAGCGGACGGGTGCAGCGGGGAGGGAGTACGCTTACCCAGCAGGTAGTGCGTATAGTGCGCAACCACCAGCAGCGTACTTATGCTGAAAAACTGATAGAGATGATTTGGGCTACCCGTTTGGAGTTCAGGTATTCGAAAGAATCTATTCTCAGGCTTTACGCCTCGCACGCGCCTTTTGGAGGGAATGTAGTGGGACTTGATATGGCAGCTTGGCGGTATTTTGGGGTGGCGCCTCATCAGCTTTCGTGGGCGCAAAGTGCTACCTTGGCAGTATTGCCCAACGCGCCCAGTCTTATCTTCCCCGGTAAGAACCAACAGCGACTATTAGCTAAGCGCAATGCCCTACTTCACAAACTTTATACGGCTGAAATTATCGATAAAGAGACCTATGACTTAGCCCTTACTGAGCCCTTGCCAACAGAGCCACACCCTATTCCGCAGTTGGCTCCTCATCTGTTGGCATATGCGAGTAAGACCCTTGAAGGTCAGCGTATTACCACCTCTTTGCCTATCGATTTGCAACAGAAAGTCAGTCAGATAGTAGCGGGTTATTACAGTCATTATTCGCAATCGGAGATTTATAATATGGCAGCGCTGGTGGTAGAGGTTAAAACGCGTAAGGTTTTGGCTTATGTGGGTAATACGCCTACCGATGAGAACCATCAGAAAGACGTAGATATCATTCACGCACCACGCAGTACTGGCAGTGTATTAAAACCCTTTTTATATGCGGCTATGCTGCACGAGGGCGAACTGCTGCCCACTACCTTAATCCCAGATGTGCCAACGCAGATAGCAGGTTATTCGCCACAGAACTTTAGCAATAGTTTTGAGGGAGCAGTACCAGCAGATATGGCATTAGCCAAATCGCTGAATGTACCTTTTGTGTGGCTTTTGCGGCAGTTTACTACCTATCGTTTTTATGAAGTATTGCAGAAGTTGCGACTGAAGAATATATCGCGCCACCCTGACCATTATGGTCTGTCTATCATCTTGGGAGGAGCCGAGAGTAACCTATGGGATTTGGCGCAAGCGTATACTAATTTGGCTTCTGAAGTAAATGTTTTTGCCGCTACTCAGCAGTATCGTAGCGCCGAGTTTCAGTCCCTTAGCTATATGGCAGGAAATTCTCCTGATTTTGGCAAGGCTACCACAGCCCTTCCGACTATTAGGGCAGGGGCTCTCTACAGTATGTTTTCGGCTATGAAAGAAGTAAACCGCCCTACTGATGATGTAGCGTGGCGGTATTATGAGTCCGCTAGGAAAATAGCTTGGAAGACAGGTACCAGCTTTGGTAATAAAGACGCGTGGGCAATAGGGGCTACCCCCGAATATGTGGTGGCCGTATGGGTGGGCAACGCTACAGGGGAGGGGAGGCCTACCCTTACGGGGGTATCGTATGCGGCTCCTGTGATGTTTAGTATCTTTAATGCTTTGCCGCACACTACGTGGTTTCAACAGCCTTTAGACGATATGCGCGAGGTGACGATATGCGAGCAGTCGGGCTACTTAGCCAAACCTGAATGCCCTCAGAAGCTCTTGCGTACGACTCTTGCCCCAAAAGAGATAGGACAGTGCCCTTATCATAAGTTAGTGCATCTTACTCCTGATGGGCAGTATCAGGTAAATGCTTCTTGTCAGCCAGTAGACCAGATATATACCAAAGCGTGGTTTGTGTTGCCCCCTGTGATGGAATGGTACTATAAGCAGCAACATGTACACTATCAATCATTGCCGCCTTTTCGCTCTGATTGTACCGAAGGGGTAGCCCAAAAAGCGTTAGATTTTGTGTATCCTAAGCACTTGAGTGTTATCTATACTACTAAGAGTTTTGGAGGGGAACAACAGCCTTTTGTGGCTAAAGCAGCCAATCGCTCTGGTAAGCTATTTTGGTATATAGATGATGTTTATTTGGGTACTACTGATACTTTCCACGAGATGAATATCTTTGCAGCCAAAGGAGAGCATTTGCTTAAAATAATCAATGAAAAAGGCGATGAAAAGACGATAAAGGTGATTTGCCAATGAGTTGATGAGTCGATTTGCCAATTTGCCAATTTGTCGATTTGTCGATTTGACAATGAAGTAATATTGTTATTAACAATTAATAATTAAAAAATGATTACACAATTACAAGGGAAACTCGTAGAGAAGAACCCTACTAATGTAGTGATAGACTGCCAAGGGGTAGGGTATTTTGTTAATATTAGTCTCAATACTTATGCTGCTTTGCCAGAGGGTGAGGCTATTAAATTATATACTTATTTGCAAATTAAAGAAGATGCTCATACACTTTATGGCTTTCTTACTAAAGCAGAGCGCGAAGTGTTTGTACTGCTTATTTCAGTTTCGGGGGTAGGAGCAGGTACGGCACGGACGATGCTCTCCTCCCTAACAGCAGCACAAGTGCGCAATGCTATCGTCAATGGTGAGGTAGCTACTATTCAGTCAGTGAAAGGTATAGGTGCTAAAACTGCCCAACGGGTAGTACTCGACCTAAAAGATAAGATGCTAAAACTCCAAGACTTTGCCGATGCCCCTATTAGTGCAGTAAGTACCCATAAAGAAGAAGCCCTTTCCGCCCTAGAAGTATTAGGCTTTGTGCGTAAGCAGGCTGAAAAGGTAGTCGATAAGATAGTACAAGCAGCTCCAGACTCGCTATCAGTAGAAGATATTATCAAGCAAGCCCTAAAGAGTTTGTAATTTAAGATTTATAATTAAAAAGGCGCTGTTAGTATTAACTAACAGCGCCTTTTTAATTATAAATATGAATAATGGTGTGAAAAACTTATTACATCATTCCTGGCATACCGCCACCCATTGGTGGCATAGCAGCCGCTTTATCGTCTTTAATGTCTACCAAAGCACATTCAGTAGTAAGTATCATTCCAGCTACTGAAGCAGCGTTTTCAAGGGCAACACGGGTTACCTTTTTAGGGTCTATGATACCTGCTCTAAACATATCAGTATACTGTCCGCTCTTAGCGTTGTATCCAAAGGCTTCGCGTGAAGACTCAAGTACTTTTGATACAATTACAGAACCTTCTACTCCTGCGTTTTCTACGATAGTACGTAGCGGAGCTTCAAGGGCTTTAAGTATGATTTTTATACCAGTTTCCTCATCAGCGTTTACAGGTTTTATTTTAGCCAAGGCATTCTTAGCGCGTAGTAGAGCGATACCACCACCAGCTACGATACCTTCTTCAACCGCTGCACGGGTAGCGTGTAGAGCATCATCTACACGGTCTTTTTTCTCTTTCATTTCTACTTCTGAAGCAGCTCCGATATAGAGTACTGCTACCCCACCTGATAGTTTAGCCAAACGTTCTTGTAGCTTTTCGCGGTCGTAGTCTGAAGTAGTGTTTTCTATTTGTGCTTTTATTTGTGCAGCACGTGCTTTAATATCTTCTGATTTACCAGCACCGTTTACGATAGTAGTATTATCTTTGTCGATAGATACTCTTTCAGCAGTACCAAGCATATCAATAGTAGCGTTTTCAAGGGTAAAGCCTCTTTCTTCAGCTATTACAGTACCTCCAGTAAGGATAGCGATATCTTCAAGCATTGCTTTGCGACGGTCTCCAAAACCAGGAGCTTTCACAGCAGCAATACGTAGGGTACCGCGTAGTTTATTTACTACAAGGGTAGCCAAAGCTTCACCATCGATATCTTCAGCGATAATCAATAGAGGTTTTCCAGACTGAGCTACGGGTTCTAACACTGGCAACAAGTCTTTCATAGTAGAGATTTTCTTGTCGTACAACAAAATGTAAGGACGATCAAGTTCTGCTACCATTTTCTCAGAGTCAGTTACGAAGTAAGGAGATAGGTAACCACGGTCAAACTGCATACCTTCTACTACATCTACGTAAGTGTCAGTACCTTTAGCTTCTTCTACAGTGATAACACCCTCTTTACCTACTTTTTCAAAGGCTTGAGCGATAAGTTCACCAATAGTTTCATCGTTGTTAGCTGATATTGAAGCTACTTGTTTTATTTTTTCTGATGAAGAACCTACTTCTTTAGCTTGTTTAGCAAGGTGTTCTACGATTTTTACTACGGCTTTATCTATACCGCGTTTCAAATCCATAGGGTTAGCACCTGATGCCACGTTCTTAAGACCTTCTTTTACGATAGCTTGTGCCAATACAGTAGCGGTAGTAGTACCGTCACCAGCAAGGTCGTTAGTTTTTGAAGCTACTTCTTTCACCATCTGAGCGCCCATATTCTCAAGAGCGTCTTCTAGTTCTATTTCTTTAGCCACGCTCACCCCGTCTTTAGTTACTTGAGGCGAACCAAATGATTTGTTAATAATAACGTTACGTCCTTTAGGACCAAGAGTTACTTTCACTGCGTTAGCCAACGCGTCAATACCGCGCTTTAAGCCTTCACGCGCTTCTATGTCAAATTTAATATCTTTTGCCATTTTTACTTTTTATTTGATGATTTATTAGAAGATGTAGAGGTTTTTGAAGGGTTGTTACCTCTTCCTCCACCACTTTTATTTCCTGTTGTGGAAGGCATATTCCCTCCTGTACTATGGAATGGATTGCCTGGTTTACTTGTTGTTGCCATAATTTTCTTTTTTAGATTACTGCCAACACGTCATTTTCACGCATAATAAGGTAATCTTTACCTTCCAATTTCAGTTCTGTACCTGCGTATTTGCCGTATAGTACGGTATCGCCTACTTTCAGGGTTACAGGGTTATCTTTAGTACCAGCACCTACTGCTACTACAGTACCTTTTTGAGGTTTTTCTTTTGCCGTATCAGGGATAATGATACCCGATGCAGTGGTTGTTTCAGCTACGGCTGGTTCAATCACCACTCTATCAGCTAAAGGTTTGATATTCAATTTTGCCATTATTTGTTTAGTTTTTAGTTATTAACTCATTTACTTACAAATTTGTTAATTTTCAAATTTGCTAATCTCCTATTCCCTAAAACCGTGCCAATCTCTAAAAACTGACATTTTGTCAGTATATATTAAAGTCAATCATAAACATTTCGTTAAAAATTAGCACTAACAAAATAGGAGGGTGTCCAAAAAGTTTTTCGTGTATATTGACCATCTCATCTCCCCCTTTGAAGGAAGTCTGCGAGCTGGCGCAGCAGAGTATGTGCATAGGGGATGTTAAGTTTATATTAACAAACCCTTTTCAAGAAGAAATAAAACTTTTCGGACAACCTCTTAGAATAGAAATCGTATAAATGTCTCAAGGAGACA
>NZ_KN389997.1:0-18138 GCF_000213295.2 Capnocytophaga sp. oral taxon 329 str. F0087 | reverse complement strand
CTCAAGGAGACAGATTTTTCTTAGTTACCTGTGTTAGTAGAGGTTGCAGGAGTTGCAGGTGCCTCAGTAGCGTTGTTAGCAGGCGCTTGTTGTAGAGGAGCTACAGGAGTATTGCCGTCTAATAGTTTAGAGTCAGCGTTGACACCGGTATTGCTGAGCAACAAAGTGTTAGCTACTAAGATAAGCACTGCCAAAGCGCCGGCAAATGTCCAAGTACTGCGCTCAAGAAAGTCACCGGTTTTCTTCACACCACCCACTACTTGGGTATTACCTCCAAAGGTAGAAGAAAGTCCGCCCCCTTTAGGGTTTTGAACCATAATAACTAAAGCGAGTAGTAAACATACCACTACACATAAAACTAAAAAGATGTTGAATGCTGTCATTTGTTATAAATTATTTTGCTGTAATTTTTTGATATTTTCTATTTGGGCTGCAAAGTAAGCACTTTTTTTTGGATTTTTCAAAATTAATATTTGATAAGCCTGTATGGCTTGTTTGTATTTACGCTGATTTACATACACTTGCGCTAGTGTTTCAGTCATCAATTGTCTCTCATCACCCTTCACTTCATCTGCCAAATTCACGTTCGACACATAGTCTTTAGAGGCTTCAATTTTCGGGTTGTTCTCTAAGAATTTATCTATGAGCTTAAATTTCTCTGCCACAGTGTCACTCTGATAATGCGCAGGCGTAGGGTCGTCAGCCGGTGGTGGGGGCGACCAAATGGGCATCTCAGGCTTAAGCGTAGGCTGCTCCGTCTTAGGTACGAATAGGTCAGTCAGCTCCTGATGGTTGATAAGCTCATCAGGGATAATCTTTTCCTCAAAGATTGGGTCGGGTAGGGTAGGGCGAAAATTACGCGGACTATTATCTATATAGCTCACTTTTGGTGGCGCATTGTCTTCTACCGCTTCTTTGCGCTCGTGTGCTTTACTAATACGCTCAAAATCAGACCTAATCGTTGAGAAATCAGGAATAATATCTTTTGAATTGATAAAGTTAAACAGCACCGTGCGGTCAGTCACGTGTACGGCTGCCAGTTTCAGAGCTTTGCTATAGCGATAGTTACCCTCAGAGTGCAGCAGTTTGAGTTGCAATACCCTTGCTGCCTGAAAATAAGGGAACTCCTTCACTATCTCGTCTAATTCGCGCGCTTGTGCACTGCTGATAGTGTAGGGCTGCCTAATAATCTCTATGAACTCCTTTACTGTCAATTTGTCAATTTGTCAATTTGCTAATTTGCTAATTTGTCAATCTTTCTCATTGGCAAATCAGCAAATCAGCAAATCTACCAATCTGCTAATGATGCGTTAAAAATATCTTGAGTGATGCGTTCGAATATCTGCGGTATAGCCTGTCCTTTCACCGAGTTAAACTGAGCGGCAGCCGGATAATCATAGTAGAAAGAAAAACGTTTTTCAAAGTCTTTTTTCTCTTCAGTATGATTGGTAAAACGCACATTTACACCTATAGTCACGCGGTTTTGGGCAGCGGTTTGTCCTGCAGTAGCCGTCATCGGGGTGATGCTAAATTCCACTATTTCACCCTCATATACTAAGTCGCCATTGCGGTCGGTAAGGCTTAGGTTTGTTTGGTTATTGATAAGGTCTTGCAGGGCGAGGGTAAAGTCTCGGTCAAGACCAGGTTCTACTAACGGAGCGTCATTTCGGAAGAAATTAACCTGAAAAGTCTTAGCACTTCCGGTACTTCCTCCGGTGAAATTGTAGATACCGCAGCCTGTAAACCCTAAGGCTAAAAGTATATATATAAGGTATTTCATTTCAGTAGAAAAGATAATTTAGCGGGCAAAGATAATAAAAAAATGGCAAATGGCAAAAGACAAATGATAAATAGCCTAAAAAACTGCAAGGTAACTTAAGTATCCTTGCAGTTTTTCAATTCTTTTGATTAGTAATTACTGACTAATTATGCGCAATTCCTTGCAAAAAGTCCTTAGGGTGTCCTATTCTGTTAAATAGGGCTTTAGCAGCAATAGCTTTTTCAGTTAAATATCCCTCGTTATTATAAGGCTCTGCGCTATCTTTAAATTTAATTTTTATCTGATGTTCGTCCCACATCTTCTTTTCTAAATCTTTTTTTTCTTCTGTTGTCATAGTTGTTTATTTTTTAAATGAATTAGGTATCCTACATAATCAGTATTGGGGTTAAATACCTCAAACTCTTCATTAGGCAACATTCCATAGATGGTGAATGTTTCAAGAGCTTCTGATAAATATTTTGTAATTCCACGTCTATACAGCCTATTGCGGGTATGTGTGCTCCCTGTTGCAAATATATAAGCATCAGGATTTTTGTTTATGAAGGTATATACAGTAGAAATAACAGTAGCTAATATTTTTTCTGTATCACCATTGTTTGTTACAGCCTTATCATTAATATGTCCAGTAGTTGTATCTCTATCTCCAAAAGCTAAATTAAAAACGCCCTCATTAATTTCTTCATAGAGTACCATTTTTTCTACTGTACCATTCTTTCCTTCGCTAATAAAAGTAAATTTATACAATTTATCATCAGAAGTAACTTCGTATTGTGGTAGGTTCATTTTTTTTGGTAAATTATTCTTCAGTGCAAAGATACGAATAATTTATCAATTAGCAAATTTAGAATAATGCACAATTTTGCGTAAGTCTATTGGTTTATAAATTCTTGTTCTTCTTTAGTGAGCATAAACTTAGCTTCACCTTGTTTGTGAGGAGTAACATATTCAAAGAAAGGTTCTTCTACATTTATACGGTCAGCTTTTTTAATGTGTTTACCCTCTTGCAAGCCCGTACGCAAGAAAGATTGCTCAATGTTAGCCTTGTCTTTTTTTCCTTCATATTCAAATATCGTACTCCCTTTTAATAAGAATGAGCTAAACAAAAGTTTCCCTTTGTATGGGGTAAAGCTAATTTCCCAACTTCCTTTATTGTCAATAGTCTTGTAGGGTATTTTCTTTTTCTTTGAAATACCCTCTTTTGAAGTAGGTTTTTCGTTGAATACAATACGTTTGATAGCATTGGTAGCATTATCAAAATAAACCATCGAATTTACAAAATAGATGTATTTACTTTTGTTAATATAGCTATCAGCATTAAAGGTTACAATAGTATTTTCTTTATCTTTTTCTACTTTTTTAATCTCTATGTTCTGGGCGTTGTTAAGCAATATTAAGTAGAAATTAAGATGAAGATATGGCAATACGAAAGAAGGTGCAAAAAAAGCACTATTTGTACCCTCATCAAGGTCAGATATTTTCGAATAATCTGTGTTTTTAAGGTGAATATGTATATTTTCATTGAGTGTTTTTTTAAACTGAAGAATATAGTTTTTGCTCCACCAATCCAGCTGTACTTGGTAAAGGCGTGTAAGGGTATCATTTTTTATAAACTTCTCTCTATAAGTACATTCCAATATTTTAGCTTTAGTGTCATATAGTTTAAAGTAATTATCCATAACATATTTTACCTTGCTTTTCAAATCGAAATTATATAACACCACTTCATCAAGTTGTATTTCTTGAGGATTGAGATAGATGGTTGCTTGAGCAAAGGTTTTGTCAGTAAAAATCTTCTTAGTTTCGTAGCCAATATGGCTCAAAACAAGCGTATCATTTTCCAAAGTGATGCGCACTTTCCCCTCATTATTGCTAATAGTTCCGTTGAGGGAGAGCGTATAATAAGCCTCAGCATTACCTATGGGGAGTTTAGTAGAGGCATCAAGCAGCGTAAAATCAATAACTTGAGCTTGCAAAAAGTTTTGTAGGAAAAATAAGAAAAAGAATAATTGTTTCATTTTGTTATTATTTTAATATAAACGAACTGTACAAAAAGTTTTTAGTAAATCACTCTTAAGCACAAAGATACGAATAATTTATCAATTAGCAAATTTGCCTATTAGCAGAAAAATTTTCTCTTTACACTTACCCTTTACATTCGATATAGGAACAATACAGGAAGAGCGAACGATAAGCGAAAAAACATCGAAGTATAAATAACTAATAAGAGTCCAATATAAGGTATATTATACTGCTCGTGTATGCTGACCATCACATCTCCCCCTTTGAAGGGGGGCAGGGGGGATGTTATATGAGAACGATATAGAAACACCGAAGAAACATCGAATAAATATCGAAGTACAAATAACCAATAAACCTTTCATCAGAAAAAAAATCTTGTAAAAACTTTTTATATTCAAAAAAAAGTTTCTATCTTTGTCGAAAAGTTATCAAATTAATCAACGTATGAATTTACACGAATATCAAGGAAAGGAAATCCTATCGAGTTTCGGAGTACGTGTGCAGCGTGGTATCGTAGCACAAACTCCCGCTGAAGCAGTGGCAGCGGCTAAAGAATTAACTGAGACGACCGGTACCAAATGGTATGTGGTAAAAGCACAAATACACGCCGGCGGACGCGGTAAAGGCGGCGGTGTAAAGTTGGCTAAAGGATTGCAAGATGTTGAACCGCTTGCTTCACAAATCATTGGTATGCACCTTATTACCCCTCAAACCCCTCCTACGGGCAAAGAAGTGCATCAAGTTCTTATAGCCGAAGACGTGTATTACCCTGGCGAAAGCGAGCCGGCAGAGTTCTATATGTCGGTATTGCTAAACCGCGCCAAAGGTAAGAATATGATAATGTATTCTACTGAAGGAGGTATGGATATCGAAACGGTAGCTGCCCAAACGCCTCACCTTATTTTCACTGAAGAGATAGACCCTGCTGTAGGCTTACAGCCCTTCCAAGCACGCCAAATAGCGTTTAATTTAGGACTTAGTGGCGAGGCGCAAAAAGATATGGTGAAGTTTGTTACAGCCCTCTACAATGCCTATGTATCATCTGATGCCAATTTGTTCGAGATTAACCCCGTGTTAAAAACTTCAGACAATAAGATATTAGCAGTAGATGCCAAAGTAGTACTCGATGACAATGCGCTTTTCCGTCACCCTGAGTACGCGGCTTATCGCGATATACGCGAAGAAAACCCTGTAGAGGTAGAAGCTAAAGCCGTAGGGCTCAATTATGTAGCCCTCGATGGCAACGTAGGCTGTATGGTAAACGGGGCAGGCTTAGCAATGGCTACTATGGATTTAATTAAGCAGGCAGGGGGTTCACCCGCTAACTTCCTCGATGTAGGAGGTACTGCCGATGCCAAACGTGTAGAAGCAGCTTTCCGCATAATTCTCAAAGACCCTAATGTAAAGGCAATTCTTATCAATATTTTCGGTGGTATTGTGCGCTGCGACCGAGTAGCACAAGGGGTAGTCGATGCTTATCAAAATATGGGCGATGCTATCAAAGTGCCTATTATCGTGCGTTTGCAAGGTACCAATGCCGAGCTTGCCAAAGAGATATTAGACAATTCAGGCTTAGCCGTTCATTCAGCTATTTTATTCCAAGAAGCAGCCGATAAAGTAAAGGCAGTCGTTAGTCAATAATTAATACACAATAAATTTTAGTCGTTAGTGGTTAGTATCAAAGAGCATACTAATCACTAGCGACTCACTATTATTTGTTTACTTATAAGCTATAAAACAAAAACACTTAAAAATTAAATAAAAAAGTAACTAAATTAAAATGATCAAAAAAATCTTTTCAGTATTAATAGCAGTAGTTTTGTTGGCTAGTTGCCAAAATTCTCCTGCCAAAAAACAACCTGACCCCGAAAAAGGGGTATTAGCACCTCACGCTATGGTGGTGAGTGCTAAAGAAGAAGCCTCGCAAATAGGACTTGCTATCCTCAAAAAAGGTGGTAATGCTTTCGATGCTATGATAGCTACCGAATTGGCTTTAGCAGTAGCCTACCCCAATGCCGGTAATATAGGCGGCGGAGGCTTTATGGTATACCGCTTAGGCAGTGGTGAGCGAGGCGCTTTAGACTATCGCGAAAAAGCACCTGCCAAAGCCCACCGCGATATGTATTTAGACAAAAACGGCAAGGTCATTGCCGATAAGAGTACGCTGGGCGCGCTGGCAGTAGGCGTACCGGGTACTATTGCCGGAATTTTCGAGGTGTACGAAAAGTTTGGGTCGCTACCTATTGGCGAACTTATACAGCCTGCTATCGATTTGGCGCGCAAAGGGGTGCTTATCACCGAGTTGCAAGCCAATTCTTATATGAATAAGAATGTTGAACTCATCAAGCAGGCTAATAATTATGTTACCCCTTTTGAAAACGGCTGGAAAGCAGGCGAACGCTTCAAGTACGAAGAGCTTGCTAAGACTTTAGAGCGGATACGCGATAATGGCAGCTATGAGTTTTATAATGGCGAAACAGCTAAACGCATAGTGTCTTACGTGCAAGAACTCGGCGGTATTCTCTCTTTAGACGACCTGAGAAACTACCGAGCCCAATGGCGCAAGCCGATTACCTTCACCTATAAAGATTATATCATTAGTTCTATGCCGTTGCCCTCAAGCGGAGGCATCTGTTTAGCGCAGATACTCAAGAGTGTAGAACCTTATAATATAGGTCAGTACCCTCATAACGGCGAGCAGTATATTCAATTATTGGTAGAAGCCGAACGCCGTGCTTATGCCGACAGAGCCTATTATATGGGCGATGCCGATTTCGTGAAAGTGCCTACCCAACAGCTGCTATCACCCGATTATCTCAAAGAGCGTATGAGTAGTTTTTCGTGGGATAAGGCTAGCAAATCAACTGAGATAGCTCACGGCAAAATAGCCGGCTACGAAAGCGATGAGACCACCCATTACTCTATAGTTGATCGTTTTGGCAATGCCGTTGCTGTAACCACTACCCTCAATACTAACTATGGTAGTAAGGTATATGTAAAAGGTGGAGGCTTTTTCCTCAATAACCAAATGGACGATTTCAGCATCAAACCAGGCGAGCCTAATACCTACGGATTGGTAGGCTCTGAAAAAAATGCCATTGCCCCTAACAAACGTATGCTAAGCTCTATGAGTCCTACTATTATAGAGAAAGACGGCAAGCTGTTTATGGTGATAGGCACCCCAGGGGGCTCAACTATCATTACATCGGTGTTGCAGTGTTTTCTCAATGTGGCGGAGTATGGTATGACGATGCAACAATCGGTTAGCAAACCGCGCTTTCACCACCAATGGCTGCCCGATGATGTGATGTATGAGCCCAAAGGCTTTGCTCCAGAGGTGATAGCTAATCTCAAAGCTAAAGGCTATAAGCCGCGCGAAGAAAACTTTGTAATCATAGGCAAGGTAGATGCTATCTTAGTACAACCCGATGGCACTTTAGAGGGCGGTGCCGATCCTCGTGGCGATGATACAGCTGTAGGATACTAAATATTAAAAAGTAATAAACAACTAATAATCGAGGCAAAAACAGAAAAAAATACTATATTCTTGCGCTGCCATAAATTTTTCTATATATTATTTTGGTAGGTAAAAAAAATATTGTAGTTTTGCCGTCAAATAACAAATACTATATGAAATCGAACGTATTAGGCTATCCTCGTATCGGTGAGAAACGAGAACTTAAAAAAGCCAATGAGTCTTTCTGGGCTGGTAAAATATCAGAAGAAGAGCTCTTAGCGGTGGCTGAAAATATCCGCGTACATAACTGGACATTGCAAAGAGAAGCAGGAGTAGAGCTTATCCCCTCTAACGACTTTTCTTTCTACGACCAAATGCTTGACTTTTCCTTTACTGTAAACGCTATCCCTGAGCGTTTCGCCCCTATTCACAAGTTGAGAGATTTGGAGCGCTACTACGCCTTAGCTCGTGGTTATCAGAAAGATGGTATCGATATCACCGCTATGGAAATGACCAAGTGGTTCGATACTAACTACCATTATATAGTACCCGAATTTACTAAAAATCAAGAATTCCGCATATTAGTAAACAAACCTTTGCAAGAGTATAACTTGGCTAAAAAACACGGTTTCGATACCAAACCTGTTCTTATCGGTTTAGTTACTTACTTATTGTTAGGTAAAGAAAAAGAACAAGGCTTTAACCGTTTAGATTTAGCTGACCGCCTATTGCCTGTATACCTACAGTTGGTAGAAAGTTTGGTAAATGCAGGGGCTAAAACTATCCAAATCGATGAGCCTTATCTTGTACTCGACCTTCCAGAGGGAGCGGCAGAGGTGTACAAAAAAGTTTATGCCGAACTAAGAAGCAAGTTCCCTACTACCGAGTTTATTCTTACTACTTACTTTGGTGCGCTTGATAATAATACCGAGTTAGCAGTATCATTGCCTTTCAATGTTCTCCACATCGATTTAGTACGTGCAGCAGCTCAACTCGACAAAGTGCTTAAAGCGCTTCCTGCCGATAAAAAACTATCGCTTGGGGTAGTTGATGGGCGTAATATCTGGAAAAACAACTTCGAGCACTCATTAGCATTGATTGAAAAAGCTAAAGAAGCTATCGGGGCTGAGCGTCTGCTTATAGCTACTTCTTGCTCGCTATTGCACTCACCTTGCAACCTCGAGCTCGAAAACAACGAAAAGGTACTTACCCCTGAAATCAAACAGTGGTTAGCCTTTGCTAAACAAAAAGTAAAAGAGGTTACTACTCTGCAAGCTATTGCTAACGGACAGATAACTCCTGAGGTAAAAGCTATTTTTGAAGAGAACAAAAAAGCAGCTGAAACCCGCAAAACCTCTCCGCTTATCCACGATAATAAGGTAAAAGACCGCGTGCGCAACATTACCGATAAAGACGATGTACGCCACAGTCCATTCAGTCAGCGTAAGGTAGCACAACACGAGGCGTTAAAATTGCCAGCGTTCCCTACCACTACTATCGGGTCATTCCCTCAAACAGACGAGGTGCGCAGCTGGCGTGCTCGCTTCAAAAAAGGCGAACTTACTCAAGCTGAATACGATAAGTTATTAGAAAAAGAAATTGAAGAGTCTATCCGTTTCCAAGAAGAAACTAATATCGATGTACTCGTACACGGAGAGTTTGAGCGTAACGATATGGTGGAATACTTTGGCGAATTGCTTAAAGGATATACCTTTACCAAATTCGGTTGGGTACAAAGTTATGGTTCACGTTGCGTAAAACCACCGATTATCTTTGGTGATATTTCGCGCCCAGAGCCAATGACCGTACGTTGGAGCAAATACGCACAATCGCTTACCAAATTGCCAGTAAAAGGTATGCTTACAGGCCCTGTAACTATCTTACAATGGTCATTTGTACGCGATGACCAACCTCGTTCAGAAACTTGTTTGCAAATAGCATTAGCAATCCGCGACGAAGTGGTAGATCTCGAAAAAGCAGGTATTAAGGTTATTCAGATAGACGAGCCAGCTATCCGCGAGGGATTGCCATTGCGCAAGAGCGAGTGGAAAGCCTACTTCGATTGGGCTATCAAAGCCTTTCGTATTTCAGCTTCAGGAGTGAAAGACGAGACACAAATCCACACCCATATGTGCTATTCGGAGTTCAATGATATGATTGAAGCTATTGCCGATATGGATGCCGATGTAATTACCATAGAGTGTTCACGTTCACAAATGGAGCTTCTTGATGTATTTGGTGATTTCAAATATCCTAACGAAATAGGACCAGGGGTGTACGATATTCACTCGCCACGCGTACCATCGCAACAAGAAATGACTGATTTGATGAAGAAAGCCATTAGCGTAGTGCCTAAAGAGCAGCTATGGGTAAATCCAGACTGCGGACTTAAAACGCGCCACTGGCCAGAAACCAAAGCAGCCCTACACGCAATGGTAGATACCGCCAAAGAACTCCGCAATCTTTACAAATAATTAATGTGATTTCGAATTACCCATTCCCCCTTTGGAGGGGGCAGGGGGAGGTTCTCTTACAAGATATTAATTAATAAAAGCAATGTACCCTAAAAGGTACATTGCTTTTTTTGTTAAAATCCCTCTTTTTCTTTGTAGGGAAGATATTTTTTTATACATTTGTCCCGTCAATTAACAATATATAGCGTTTCGCTTTACTATAGCAAGACCTACACCGATAAAGGCGGCAACCGAAAAGCCTGAACAGAGTAGGAGTAATCTAAAAATCAACAAACAAATGAAAAGAAGCATCATTTTAACAGCTCTTTTAGTACTAAATCTTAGTTTTGCACTAGCACAAGCTAAAAACTCCAGAAAAGAGTATACCGCTGTAGATAACCACACTTATAAAAAAGGAGATATGCTCACTTTTGGTACGCCTGCACGAGGTACTGAATACGAGTATATCATCATTAGCGATATTGTATCAGTAGGTGATTACATTACTGTTTTTACAGGAGGTACTATTGAGGAAAAGAAGAGTAATAATGCTACTAAAGAGCAACTTTCAAAAATGAATGGCTCTGTGATTAAGCACTTTGCTAATGGCGTACAAGATAACAAATTGGCAGTGCTAAAGTACAATGATAATAAAGAGATTTTGGTTTTCTTTGATAAAGCCTTACAAAATGGGGAAATCAAATCACAAGCCCAAGATTTTCAAACTACTGCTGATAAAATCTTTGCCAATAAAGCTAGTAGTGGTCAAGGAGATGGTAATGGTACTGTAAAGAGTTTTTCTCCTGATTTTGATGTGAAAATTCTTTCAGTAGTAGGAGATAAGAAAGCTCAAACAGTAACTGTAAACCTCTTGATTTCTCATAAAATAGTACATCAAAAAGTTTGTTTTAATAAAACTTGTAGTCTTTTTGATGTAAAAAAAAGTAAATGTTTTGACTATGAAGGAAATGAATATCCTTATAAAGAAGTTGGAATAGGAAACGAGAGAACAACGTATTCTGTGTGCAATACTATACCCACACAAGTTCCTTTAAAAACTTTTGTAACTTTTAAACAGATACTTCCAAGTGTACAAGGTATGAGCTTTGTAACTATTCCTGTAACATATGGAGCTGAAGATGGAGAAAATTATACTTGTAATGATTTAGAACTTTCTAATCTTGTGATAGATTGGAAATAGTAAAATTACCCCCACTGGCGCATTTCTTGTAGCTCACATTATTAAATTATATTTGCGTTATAATCCGTGTAAATCCAGCAGCGCCAGCTACCAAAAACAGTGAAGTTGTTTATCTATGTGATTAGTAAATAATTAAATAGATATTTCTTACATCGAACTTACATTATTTAAGGAATAAAAAGAGCAAAGCACTTTAAGCGCTTTGCTCTTTTTATTATAAAATATTTCATCAAAAGTTTGGATATAAGTATATAAATATATACCTTTGCGTTATCAAAAAACCAAGATAAACTATATGAAGTCAAGTGAGTTACATCGGCAAACATTGTATGATATGAAAAACATTACTATTATTATAGAGCGCAGCAATGATTTTTATTGGGCTTATGCTGATAATATAGAAGGTATAAGTGCAGGGGGCGAGACTGTACAAGAGGCTAAAGATGGTATTTTAGAAGCTATTGCACTTCAAAAAGAACTCAATAACTTTCCTTATACTGATTATCAACTCACTTATAAATATGATGCCGAAAGTGTTTTGCAATATTTTAAAGGCGTAATAAGCAATCCTGCTTTTGAGCGGCTTACCGGTATCAATCAGAAACTTATTCACCAATATGCTGTAGGGCTAAAAAAACCACGTGCAGCCCAACGCCAAAAAATACAGGAAGGACTACATAAATTAGGAACTGAACTTCTAAGTGTGCAGTTGTAATAAAATATTATAAAAACCGAATGAACCTTTTTATCTATATAATTGCTTATCCTATTGTCTGGTTAGTGTCGCGTATGCCTTTTAGGCTGCTCTACATTGTGTCAGATTTCTTTTATCTTATCATATACAAGCTGTTGAAATTCAGAGTAAAAGTAGTGCGGAAAAACTTGCATACTGCCTTCCCTTTTAAGTCTGAAGCTGAGCTAAATACTATCGAACAGCGCTTTTATCATCACTTTTGCGATACTTTCTTAGAGATGGTCAAATCGTATGGTATGAGCGAGCAGGAGATGAAGAAACGTATGGTATTTAAGAATATAGAAGTGCTGAAGAAATACGAGAGCGAGGAGCGAAATATCATCATAATGTGCAGTCATTATGCTAGTTATGAGTGGTTACTGTCATTAGCGTACTACCTGCAACACAAGTCCTATGCGCTATATACACCGCTTAGTAACCCTTATTTCGATCGTCTTATTCAGAAGATACGTATGAAGCACCACAGCTACCTATTGCCGCGCTACACAGCTCACCGCGAAATGAAAAAACACAAGGACGAACACGGAGTGTATTGCTATGGTTTTGCTGCCGACCAAATACCCAATAACAAGAAGAACTATCGCCGTCCGTTTTTAGGACTTAACGTACCCGTATTTACAGGGGCAGAACGTTTGGGCAAGGCTCTCAATACAGTGATTGTCTTTGCTAAGATTGAAAAGCTAAAGCGCGGTTACTACCAAACTACTTTTGAATTATTAGCCGAAAACCCTAATGACTATGTAGATTTTCAGATTACTGATACTTTCTTCGAGCACGTAACCAGACAGATATACGATAAACCAGAGTACTACCTCTGGACTCACAACCGATTCAAAAGAATGCGGTAAGGATTTGCTAATTATTAAACGAATAAACGATGCAAAAAACATATATTTTAGCCATAGAATCCTCTTGCGATGATACTTCTGCAGCGGTGCTTTGCAATGACAAAGTACTCTCTAATGAGGTTGCTAATCAAGAGGTGCATAAGCAATACGGTGGGGTAGTACCCGAACTAGCTTCGCGCGCCCACTTACAGAATATTGTGCCCGTAGTAGCCCAAGCCCTCAAAAAAGCAGGGGTAAGCAAAGAAGAGCTCTCTGCTATAGCTTTCACACGGGGGCCTGGCTTGATGGGGTCGTTGCTTGTGGGTACTTCTTTTGCCAAGTCATTGTCTATGGGCTTACGCATTCCGCTTATAGAGGTGAATCATATGCAGGCACATATTTTGGCACATTTTATAGATGAAGGGCAAGTTAAACCACAATTTCCGTTTTTAGCGATGACCATCAGTGGCGGACATACACAGATTGTAAAGGTGAACAGCTTTTTTGATATGGAAGTATTAGGCGAAACGCTAGATGATGCTGTAGGCGAAGCATTTGATAAAACCGCTAAAATATTAGGACTTCCTTACCCAGGAGGGCCTCTTATTGATAAATACGCCCAAGAGGGTAACCCTAAAGCCTTTCAGTTTTCACAACCTAATATTGCAGCCCTCAATTTTAGCTTCTCCGGACTTAAAACGGGTATCCTTTATTTTATACAGAAACACACGGCTGATAATCCTAATTTTATAACGGAGCATTTAGCTGATATTTGCGCTTCAGTACAACATACTATTGTAGAAATACTGATGAAGAAGCTTAAAAAAGCAGTACAGCAGACTGGTATTCGGCAGGTAGCCATTGGTGGAGGGGTATCAGCTAATAGCGGCATTCGCACGGCACTACAAAGTATGGGCGAAAAGCACGGTTGGAAAACTTTTGTACCTAAGTTTCAGTATTGTACTGATAATGCTGCTATGATAGGTATCGTAGGTTACTATAAGTTTTTACAAAGCGACTTTACCCAGCAAGGGGTTACTGCCCAACCTCGCTTGCCTATTAGTCAATTAGCAAATTGATAAGTTGATGCATCAAAAAAGCTCATATCTTTATAAGAATAATCTTATAAAAATATGAGCTAAAAAAAGTAACAAATAAAAATAACTTTCTAATGGTCTTTCACTATCACTATGCGGGCTTTAGAACCTGTAGCTAAGTCCCAACGATTTCTCTCAATCACCTTTCCTTTATCGTCTAATACCTGAAACTCTGCCGTGTTAGGTCCTGATTCTCCTTGGTTTAAAGCTAAGAACTCTATACTGTTAAAACCGGGTTTTAGTGTAATCCGGAAGCCGGTAAACTCTCCTACTAAGAAAATGTCGCGCACTTCTTCTACTCCATTTACAAAAATACTAACCCTATCACCATCGATAGCTGCAAAATCGCGACAATATACATTTACAAAATCTCCATTATTAGTAAAATCTCCAAAAAATTGGTCGCCTTTTACTGCTTTATAATCTTCTTTTTGGTTGCCAAAGTTATTAGTCCTTGGGTTAAGCTCAATCTTGCGGTGTACTAAGTTGCTTTTGCTTGTAAAGTCAATACTTTTTTCTGACGGATTAGCAAAAGCTGGCTGGTAAGGCGGCAATTTAGCTCCTACAGAGAAAGGTTGCGTATTGCTCTTAGTAGGGGCGGGCAACTCGGGGGCTTTTTCTAAAGGCACTACCACTGGCACTTGCCGCTTTTGTGTCTCTAAAGGTTGCGCTTTCACTGCCCAAACACCTATCAACAAAAATATAGAGAGTAATAATGTTTTCATCTTTTCTAATTTTGCTAATTATTTTATAGCTATAATTGTGCCAAAATGTTGTTGTATACAGATTATTTTGTATCTTTGCCCTAATAATATATCATTTTTATTTATGAAAAACATTACATTATTTGTAGCTTTGTCGTCATTCTTCTTTGCGACAGCTCAAGACGACCTGATTAAATCGGTGGCTGGTAACCATTCTAACAATGCCGGTTTTAAATTCACAACTGTTATCAATCTCGAACGTACTGACGTGAAAGACCAAGGTAGTAGCGGTACTTGCTGGAGTTATGCAGGGGCTTCTTTCTTAGAAAGCGAAATGAGCCGTATGGGCAAAAAGCCTATCGACCTTGCTGAAATCTACACTGCGCGTAATTGCTATATCGAGAAGGCAAAACAATATGTGCGTATGCACGGCTACCTCGATTACGGACAAGGGGGCGAATTGCACGATGTTATCAATATGTATGCTAAGTATGGTGCTGTGCCTCAGTACGTATATACAGGCTTGCAGTATGGTAGCACACGCAATGATTTCGGTGAATTGCACGCTATCCTCAAAGGATTCTTAGAAGGAATGGTAAAAGGCAATCAGGGTAAGAAAGCGCTAACACCTAACTGGGTATCTGCTTTTACATCTACTATTGACTCTTATTTGGGTGCTGTGCCTGAAAGTTTTATGTATGATGGGAAGAAATACACCCCTCAGAGTTTTGCTAAAGAGCGCGTAGGTATCAATCCTGATGATTATATCGAGATGGTATCGTATAATGACCAGCCGCTTTATAAGAATACTTTTATGGCTGTACCTGATAACTGGAGCTATGACCACGCTTACAACGTAGCGATGACCGACCTTACTAAAACTATCGATAATGCCCTAAAGAAAGGCTATACTGTAGCTTGGGCAGCCGATGTAAGTGAGCGTTATTTTAGCTGGAAAAACGGAGTAGCTTTTGTGCCTGAAAAAGAAGTAACTGAAATGTCTTATGAAGAAGCTCGCGACCTTTTCAATATACCTCCTACTGCTGAGAGACGTATCACCCCTGAAATGCGTCAAAGAGATTTTGATAACTATCAAACAACTGATGACCACGCTATGCACATTGTAGGACTTGCTAAAGACCAAAACGGACGTGAATACTATATGGTGAAAAACTCTTGGGGTGTACGCAATGACTATCAAGGTTATCTATATGTCAGCAAAGCATTTGTAGAGTTTAAAACTACTGCTATTATGCTTCACAAAGGAGGTGTACCTGCTGAAATCATTAAAAACTGGAGTAAATAATTTGCCAATTAGTCGATTTGCCAATTAGCAAATTAGTTAATATAAAAAAGGCTGTTTCCATAAGAAACAGCCTTTTTTATGTCATTACTGACTAATTAGTTTTGATTTGCTGATTTTTCAGCATCTGCTTTCATCTTTTCGTTAGGAACGATTACTACATTTACACGGCGGTTTTTAGCACGACCTTCAGGAGTACCATTATCGGCTACTGGGTTTTGCTCACCAAACCATTTGGTAGTAAATCTGCTTGCTGCCAATCCGTTAGAAGTGAAGTAGTTAGTTACTGATTGAGCACGACGTTTTGATAAGCCCATATTATACTCATCTTTACCAACGCTATCAGTATAACCCGCTACTACTACATTAGTTTCAGGATATTCTTTAAGTACTGCAATTAGCTTATTAAGCGTCTCTTTTGATTTTTCGTTGATGTTATGCTTAGCTGTTTCGAAGTATACACCACTGTTTTCGTCAAAAGTAACTACGATACCATCATCAACACGTTTTACTTCAGCTCCTGGGATTTCTTCTTCTATCTTCTTAGCTTGTTTATCCATTTGGTTGCCGATTACAGCACCAGCAGCTCCCCCTACTACAGTACCAAGTACTGCCCCAAGTTCGCTATTCTGACCGTTACCTATGTTGTTGCCCAAGATAGCCCCTAATAGAGCCCCACCGGCAGCTCCTATCACAGCTCCGCGTTGTGTTTTGTTAGAGTTGTTATAAGCGTCGCAGCTTACTAATAAAATAGCTGCTGACAATGTTAAAACTGCAATTTTCTTCATTATTTACTTAATTATTCAAAAGGTTATTTTACAAAATTCATTGAGATTACAAAAGGTTTGCCGTCTACTCTTAGGGTTTGTTCCCATACCATTGAGTCGTCTGATAGGTTAGCTAAGTGCAAACGTATACCTTGGTTGCTCTCTGATACATATTTTTCATTAGTAGGCTTCAAAAGGAAGTCGTAATACCCAGTTGATTTATCGATTTCTTGCACGATAAAGATAAAGTTTCTTTGCCCAGTAGAGCAATCTGATGCGTTGATAGTGTAATGCCCACGATTGTTATTAGGCACAAACTTCCAAGTACTACCTTCAAAACACTCTTTTGAAGTATCGTTTAGCAAGGTAACATTAAATTTGCCTGACTGACTGTAGGTGATTGATTGTAGTGTCCATTCACCTTTGATTGCCTTGTTAGCAATGTTAGTTTCTTTTGGCTTTGAAGTCATAGTGCCTGAATTGCTGGTTTTGCAGGCTACTAAACTAATTGCCATTACAAATAGAAGTGCAATTTTTCTCATAGTAATTCTAATTTAATTCGGGGCAAAAATAGCCCTTTTTATTAGAACTACCATAACAATTAACTAAACATTAACATTCAACAACTAAGTTGTCATAAGCTAACCAGACTCCTTCTGGTAGCCGTGCTTGCACCTCTTTGTGAAAGCCAAAAGTTTGACTGATATGGGTTAAATAGGTGCGTTTTGGCTTTAGTATATTGATAATTTCTAAGGCTTCTGTCAGATTGAGGTGGGTAGGGTGAGCGAGGTCGCGGAGGCAGTTAAGCACTAATACCTCTAAGCCGTGTAGTCGGTTTAGCTCTTCTGAAGTGATGTATTTAGCATCGGTGATATAGCCCAATTTTTCGATACGATAGCCCAATATGGGTAGCTGTCCGTGCATAACCTTTATGGGTTGTACCTCTTTGCCGTATAGCTCGAAAGGCTGTCCGTCTATAAGATGTGCTAATACGGAAGGGGCACCCTCATAGCGGTTTTCGGTAGCAAAAATGTATGCGAACCTTGTGCGGAGTTCCTCAATAACGCGAGGGAGCCCATAGATAGGCATATCACCTTGCATTTTTACAAACGGACGTATGTCGTCTAAGCCCGCAGTATGGTCGGCGTGCTCGTGAGTGAATAGGATAGCTTCTAAGTGCTGTACGTTGTGCTGTAGCATCTGCTGGCGGAAGTCGGGCGAGCAGTCGATATTGATATTGGTATCGCCCCAAGATATAAGGGCTGAAGTGCGCAAACGTTTATCTCTTGGGTCTGTACTTTTGCCTACGGGGTGGTCGCTGCCTATTACAGGAACACCTTGTGAGGTGCCTGTACCGAGAAAAGTTATTTTCATAGTAATATAATACAATAGGTAATAGGTAACAGATAAGAAATGCTTCGTTACCTGCTACCTATTAGCTGTTACCTTTTTTTAAAAAAGGTTTATTTTTTATGACGTGGTTCAGATGATACAGTTAGTTTCTTACGTCCTTTAGCACGGCGGCGCGCTAATACTTTTCTACCGTTGGCAGTTGCCATACGCTCTCTGAATCCGTGCTTATTTCTTCTTTTTCTCTTAGAGGGTTGAAATGTTCTTTTCATTGCTGTAAATCTTTTAAAATCTTATTAAAATGACTAATCTTTCTCTATTTATCAATAGCGGTTGCAAAAGTACGTATTTTTTTTGGAATAACAAGTATTTTGTATTTTTTTTCTCAAAAAAAATGTCATTTGTTATTTATCATTTGTCTTTTTT
>NZ_KN389996.1:46916-50337 GCF_000213295.2 Capnocytophaga sp. oral taxon 329 str. F0087 | reverse complement strand
CTATTACAAGAGAATGGCTCCGATTATAGCTTCAGTAGGGTTGAGGCTTTTATGGAAGTAATAATCTAAGCTAAGTCTTGGAATAAAATGGTATAGAGCTATACTATGAATGATATAAATAGAAAGCGTATTTTGTCCTATACGTTGAAGAAACTGGGCAGTGAGTACATTACGTAGAATGACAAAAACAGCAAATGTCCAGAGAGTATCGCCCATACGTAGAAAGAGGAATCCATTGCGCGCTAGATTCTCAAAATGCTGCCAGCCAGTAACTGAATAAAGAAAATGAAAGGTATGATATTGAAAATGGAAGATTGCCCCAAAAACAATAAGTAAACTTATAAATATGGGGTATAGATGTTTAGCATTGCGGTAATAATAAAATAAAGACCCCATAAAACCTCCTAAGGTCACGAAACCTAACCACGGAAATATAGTAAAGAAAGTACCGTATTTAGGCGTGAAATAGTTAGCTACAATCTGAGGAAGCCAAGAATACTCATATTTGTTATAGGTTTCATTGAAAGTGAATAAGATAAGAGTAGTAGTAATAAGCATTATAGGTAGCAGATGTCTGACGTGTTTTCGCGCTAATAGATATATACCTACCATAATAATGAGCGCTAGCCCAATACAATGGAGTATATCTACAAAGTAAATATCTTTGCGCAATAGACAGGCTACTCCTATAAGCATTAGTCCTCGTTTAGCTCCTTTTTTTACACGAGGGTTTTTTAGTCCTACACCACTGCGCTCGCCTTCTCGTATAAGTAGGTAGGTAAAGATAAAGCCTGATATAGTGAGAAATACTGGAGCTGTGATACCTGTAAAATAATGCCAAGTATGGAAGTAAATATTCGATTCATCCCAATAAGGTTCACCTAAAAGAGCTGTAATAAAATGCCCTTGGAGCATCATACAGATAGCATATGCTCTTATTACATCAATAAAAATTAATCGCTGTTTCATTTTATTCTATCTTTTATTCTCTTTACTATTTGCTTTTTCTTCTTTTTTAAATTCTCGAATATCAATATACTGAGTAGAAAATATCTCTATATTTGCTTGTTTGAAAGTATTTTGAATGTTTTTTACTAAATCAGATTTGATGAAATACATATTCTCTGGGATAAAAGTGTAAGCGTTAAGTTCGTAAAAAGCATTAAGTTCATCAAGTGATAGCTGAAATACGTATGGGTGAGGGGTAGGAGAGATACCATTAGTCATCAGAGCTGACTCAATGAGTAGTTCTTCTACTAAATTATCAGAATAATCATAGCGCACTTTTACTCTAACATTTAAAGCTAAACCATATTGTTTGCCTATAGAAGAAAAGTTCATAGTAGCCCCACTAAGTATAGCCGAATTAGGTATGGTTACATCTTCATTATTGATAGTTTTAAGGCGTGTTACTAAAGCGTTTTTTTCGATTACTACTCCTATAATCTCTCCTGATTTTATCCAATCGCCTACCTGAAAAGGACGCATATAGCTAATGACAACTCCTGCTATGGCATTAGAAATAGAAGAGGAAGAACCTAACGAAATAAGCACCCCAAAGAATACTGATATTCCTTTAAAAGCATCGCTGTCAGAGTCTGGTAAGTGTGGAAATATAATTACTAAAGCTAAAACCCATAACATTATGCGTATAAGGCTATAAGTGGTACGAGCCCATTCGGGGTGAAAGCCTTTTATTTTTAGGATACCACGCTCAATTTCTAAGGCAAAAAAACGAAGCCCTTTGAGTAAGTAACGGGTGATAATAATGATGATTATAATATTAAATAAGTGCGGCAAATAATTGATAATAGCTACTCCTATATCTCTTATAGGATCACTAATCCACTTGATAATAATTTTTGATAAATATTGGGTAGAAGGGAAAATGTCAAAAATCAGAGGTATAATAGTGATGAATAAAAAAAGCAAAATAACCACTCGCAGTACAGCAAGGAGTTTAAGTAGTGCCTTTACCATCTTTCTTTTCTTAATAAGCTCGTAATTCTTGATACGGATACCTGTTAAGAAGCGGTGTTCGGAGTTGATAGCTACTTTTCTTAAGAACTCAAATAGTCGGTTGATACCCCATACTAATACAAAAGCAATGAGCAATACAAGCAATAATTCTCCTAAACGAATCATTACACTTTTGAGGCTGTTTTGCTCTTTGTATTTTACAATACTACTTTTAATAGCATTAGCATATCGTGAGGCTAAATCTTCTTGAGTAGTATTCTCCCACATAGCATCTACCATTGTAATGCCTACAATACTATTTTTCTTATACATTATATTTAAGTACTCCCCTAAAGGCTTCAATTGAATTGAGTCGGGGGTGAAAAAAGGATCGTCATACAAGGTTTGTATTTTATCTTCTATATATTTCACTCGCGTATCAATATCATAAGAGCCGTGTGAAGTATATAGATAAAATAATGTATCTTTCTGAAAAACAATAGGCTTTCCTCGTATCTTCTCGCGTAGGCTTTCTATTTCTTGCTTCTTTTCGATAGTAGCCAAAGAATCAGATGTATTTGTAGGGGTAGGTGATTGGGTAGTAGTATGTACCAACTCCTTAATTTCATTCATTAAGATGGCTATCTTTATAGAATCTTTTAATCGAATAAGTTTAATAGCTTCTAATTCTCGTTTTATATCCTGTTGAGAGAGGCTGTCACTTTGAGCAAATAGAGAGCTTAAACAGCAAAATATAGATAATATGAAGAGTATTCTTTTCAAGTGAAATATCAATAATTATAAAGATTGATGTGGCAAAGGTACAACTTTTTTAGCACATACCAAAAGAAAAAACTTTGCTAAAGATATTTTTTCCTTAGCAAAGTTTTTCTCTTTCTGATTTATGCTGACTATTTGTTTAAGTCTTCAAGTACTTTCACAGCTTCGTCTATATAAACGTCTTTTTGTAAGTTTTCATGCCAACGATCGCGGCGTAGTTTAAGGTCTTCATTACCTTTCACTTTAGCTTCATCAGAGGCAGTAGAGGCAAACTTAAGCTCTGATTTATAATCGGCTATAGCTTTAAACTTCTTAGCTTGTTCTTCATTCTTATCTATCAAACTTTTATAAGCTTCATAGTTGAGAGGGAATATATTGTCCTTTTGCTGTTGCTTAATCCATTGGGCATTTTCGTCAATCAATTTTAAATATTGATTTTCACTAATACGTTTCTGACTGTTAGCAATTGCCTTATCAAAATTAGCATTATTACTCCAAGGAGTATATTTAGCAGGCTCAATCTTATCCCAAGACATAGCGTTAGGCATATCTCGCTCGCCTATATCTATATATTTGTATTTGTCAGGTACTACGATATCGCTTTCTACTCCTTTTAGTTGTGTAGACCCTCCGTTGATACGGTAGAACTTCTGAATAGTTATTTTGAGAGCACCAAGGTCGC
>NZ_KN389996.1:8063-46453 GCF_000213295.2 Capnocytophaga sp. oral taxon 329 str. F0087 | reverse complement strand
ATTTTGGCGCAAGAATCCGTTTAGATCTACGAAACTTTGTACAGTACCTTTACCAAAAGTTTGCTTACCTCCTATGATGATAGCACGCTTGTAGTCTTGCATAGCAGCCGCTAAAATCTCTGAAGCTGAAGCTGATAGTTCATTAGTAAGGATAACAAGAGAGCCATCCCACTGGGTTTTAGGGTCGTTATCTGAAAGGACATCTCTGCTACCTCTTGACGATTTTACTTGTACTATAGGCCCTTTTGGAATGAAAAATCCTCCTATATCTACAACTGTTTTTAGTGAGCCCCCTCCGTTACTTCTAAGGTCGACGATAAGACCATCAATGTTTTCTTTCTTCAGTTTTTCAATCTCAAGGGCTACATCGGTAGCAGCATTGCGCTGGTTAGTATCTTCAAAGTTAATGTAAAATTTAGGTAAGTAGATAAGTCCGTAACGTTTTCCGTTAGAGAGTATTACTACCGATTTAGCATAAGTTTCTTCAATCTCTACCACATCTCTGATGATAGGTACTACTTCTATAGTACCGTCTACACGTTTTACAGTTAGGCGTACTTCAGTGCCTTTAGGGCCTTTTATGAGCTTTACAGCGTCATCTAAGCGCATACCTACTACATCTACAGGCTCTTGAGTTCCTTGTCCTACTTTTAGTATCATATCGCCTACTTCTAAAAGTTTCCCTTTCCATACAGGGCCACCTAAAATTACGTCAGTGATGCTGATACCATCCGTCTTCTTTTGTAGTTGAGCTCCTATCCCTTCAAATTTACCCGACATATCTCGGTCAAATCCTTCTTTTACATCGGGAGCCATATAGTTAGAGTGAGGGTCAAAAGTTTCAGTGATAGCGTTTACAAAAAGACTAAACCATTCTTCGCGTGTTAGCTCGTTATAGATACCAAACATATCCGAAAGAGTTTTTTGTGTAGCTTCTACTGATTCTTTTTTGAGGACATCATCTCCTTTAGATTGATATTTAGCGTCTTTTTCCTTTTTAGAAGCCTCTTCTTTTTGTTTAGTTAAGTAAGTAGAAAGAGTTGAAAAAATGATAATTTGTTTCCAACGTTGCTGTAGCTCGGCTTTATTTTTTACAAAAGGCAAATGCTCATAATCCGTGTTGATTTTATCATTTGAGTTAAAGTCGATAGGCTTTGCAAAGATGGTTTTATTTATCTCTTCAGCTTCTTTCATACGCTGTTTGAGTCGCTCGTATGATAGGTTGAAGAAACTAATATCTCCCTTTTTAAGATTATCATCTAAAAGGGTTTCATATTTTTTGAATTCATTAATGTCTGATTGCAAAAAATAGCGTTTTTGTCCGTCTAAGCTTTTTATATAACTCTCAAATACTTTCTTAGAGAAAGCATCGTCCATATCTACAGGACTAAAATGCGCGTTAATCATTACGTGTTCTACTATTTCAAGCAGTACTCTATCTTTATCCTTGTCAGGATTATCGAACTTCTTGCTTGTAAAACTGCAAGAAGCAAATGAAATAAATAGTAAAAATAAGGCTACTGATATATTTTTCATTATAATACTTATTTTAAAAACAATAATTAAATTTTTCTTTTTGATTTCTCTATACTATCAAATCTTGTGCCTTTCTCGCGTAGGACTGATAATTTTTACATTTTGGAAAGCAATAGCTCCTCTGATAACTCCTGAAATAGTACTATGCAATGATTTGATTATTTGCATTTTAAGTTCATTTTTATGATATACCAAACTTATCTCTCTCGCAGGATAAGGTTCTTCAAAATAATGAATACATTCTTTTTCTTTTTCTTTGAGTTCTAACGAATGCAGATAGGGGAGTAGTGTCATACCTAAACCTTCGTTAGCTAAGCGTACTAACGTCTCAAAACTACCACTTTTTAGCTGAAAATGTTTTCGCGATTCAATCACATCTTGGTTACAGATGTTTAGCACACTATCTTTGAAGCAATGCCCGTCTTCTAACATCAAAATATCATTGACATCTAAATCGCCAGTATAGATGGTTTTAGAGTTCTGAAGCCTGTGATTTACAGGTATATAAGCTACAAAAGGCTCGTAGTACAGCGGGCGCTCTATGATAGAAGGATTGGCTAAAGGAGTAGCGAGTATGCCTGCATCATAAGTACCATCGCCTATTTTTTTCAAGATATTTTCAGTAGTTTGCTCTTCAATTTTTAAACATACCTTAGGATATTTATTTATAAAGTTGTTTAAAAACATCGGTAATAGGGTAGGCGATACAGTAGGAATTATCCCCACTCTAAATTCGCCCCCTATATATCCTTTCTGCTGGGCAACAATATCATTCATTCGCTCAGACTCGTTTACTATTGTCTGCGCCTGTTTGATGATTTGCTCTCCTATTTCTGTTATCTGTAGTGGTTTTTTGCTTCTGTCAAAAATGGTGACCCCCAATTCTTCTTCCAACTTCTGTATTTGCATACTTAAAGTTGGTTGTGTTACATAACTGTTTTCGGCAGCAGTAGTAAAGTTCTTGTATTTGGCAACTGCCAAAACATATTGAAATTGAGTAATGGTCATAATAAGCTGTTATTTAAGTTGTGGCAAAATGTCTTTTCCTATCTCTTCGAGTACTTCTCCTGCTGGGCGTGAACAATACTTGAACACTAGCATAGTGTGGTTTACTCCTATTTTTTCGAGTTCTTGGAACATATCTATTAGGTAAGTACGCCCTAATCGGAAGCCTAAATCTATCTTTTGGGGTTCGAAATTAGGATCTTCCATTAGGTCTATATATACAGGTTGTATATAAGGTTTTTTAGGTTGTCCCTCTTTTTGTAGAGCCTCTTCCCAATCTTGTACTATTTTTTTGGTGAAAGCGAAGTCGCGAGGATAGTAAATCCATCCGTCAGAGTTTTTAGCAATCCAATCGAGGTTTACCCCTCCAACGTGCCCTGTGACATACATTGGTATATTTTTGTGTACGGGCTTAGGTACTACATCGCCTACATTAGCCATTAGGGTTCCGTAATCGTTGTTATAAGTAGGAAAATCTTTGCTCCACAACTCTCTAAGCATACGCATATGCTCTGACACACGTGCACTTCTTAACTCAAAAGGTTTGTTGAATGCAGGGTATTCTACAGGACGGTCTCCAGAGGCTACCCCCATCACAAAACGGTTAGGGAAAAGTACATCGAGGCTTGCTGAGGCTTTAGCCACGTGCAAAGGGTGGCGCAGTGGCAAAATAACACTTGCAATACCAAATTTGATGCTTTTGGTGAGCGATGCTATATGCGATAAGTATATCCAAGGGTCAAATATTTGCCCTACTTCTTTAAAATCTGGATTGTTTAGCGGAATATCGCGCACCCATACCGTATCAAAACCTAAGGCTTCTGCACGCTGTATGAGTTGTGTTTGATTTTCCATTTTAGGAATAGCTCCTTCGTATGATTCTATAGGGAGCAATATGCCAACCGACAGTTTATTAGGATCTATCATAATAGTTGTTATTTTTAAGAGGCAAAGATACAAAAAATAATGGGTATAACAATGCTATACCCCTATTAATTTTTTTATAAATCAAAAACTGAAGTTCTTTTAGTGTATAATAAGTCTTTGATTTTCAGTAAAGAAGCTAATAATAAATAAACACCAAACCACGCCCCCAAGGTAGCGAAAGTACCGTAGATAAAGGCTATTCGTACATCTTTTGCACGCATCCCTAATTTCTCTGCTAACCGGGAGGATACGGCAAACCCGTATTTCTCAAGAAAAAACCTGAATTTTAACATTTCAATATCAAATTATATATTTTTTTCCTCTGATTTATTTTTTACTTTTTACTTTGAAAAGGAGAAGCATTCCTAATGCAAAGAAAATAACTAACGAAATAGTAGCGTTTCGCATATTATTCGTTAGCTGGTCTATAATACCATAAATACCCATCCCGATTACGATACCTAATTTTTCGGTTACATCATAGAAGCTGAAAAAAGAGGTAGTGTCTTTAGTATCTGGTAGATAAGCTGAATAAGTAGAGCGCGAAAGACTCTGTATACCGCCCATTACCAACCCTACTAAGGTAGCTAAGGCATAAAACTGTACGGGTTTAAATACAAAGTAAGACAATAGGCAGATGCTTACCCAAATAGCATTTAGCCCAATCAGTACCCTAATGTTACCAAATTTTTGCACAGCTGTCACTGTTAAACGCGCCCCTATGATAGCTACTAATTGAATGATAAGTACACTGACTATCAGCCCTATAGTACTCTCATTTCTACTACCCCATTGTATTTCTTGTTCTCCGAAATAGGTAGCAATAAGCATCACGGTTTGTACCCCCATACTGTATACGAAAAAAGCAATGAGATACCATTTTAGCGAGGGGGTTGCCTTTAGGCTTTGCCATACTTTTCGGAGTTCTTTAAAACCGTTGAAGAGGATATTTTTTGTCAGCTTTCCTCTACCACTATGATAGTTAGGTAGGTATCTGAAAGGAATGCTACTGAAGCCTATCCACCAAATTCCTACAGTGATAAATGAAATGCGCATAGTGGTTAGTGCAGTAGTATCAGCGTTTTCAAAGCCTATCCATTCGGGTTTCATCACCATTATAAGGTTCAAAATCAGTAGTAATACACTGCCAGCATAGCCTAAACTATAACCTTTGGCACTGACCGCATCATACTGCTCTGGTAGGGCAATATCAGGCAAATAAGAGTTGTAGAACACGATACTTCCCCAGAAGCCTACTACCCCACAAAAGTAGCAAATCAGCCCAAAGTAGATATGCTCTAACGAAAACCAATAGAGCCCAATACACGAAATTGCTCCTAAGTAGCAAAAAAAGCGCATAAAACTCTTTTTATTGCCTAAAAAATCGGCTATACCACTCAGAATAGGGGAGAGGAGTACTACTAACAAAAAGGCTAAGGCGGTAACGAAAGCAATTACAGAAGTGCTTTTGAATAAGATGCCAAAGAGCGAAATATGAGTTAGTTGCGCTGTTTTAAACAATAACCCGTAAAAAATAGGGAATATAGTTGAAACAATGGTTAGCGAATACACTGAGTTTGCCCAGTCGTAAAACGCCCACGCATTGAGTAGTTTTTTGTTGCCTCTTGCTAATGCTGACATTTTATTAGTGTTTTATACGATTTGCCCACTTCTCAATCAAGTAGATAACCAAAAATCCAGCTATAGCCAACCCTATTGCCGCTAATATCTGTGGATTGGTATGGGTAATTTCTGCAAACTGACACGGGCTGATGCTTTTTTCCCATATCACGCTGTTGTTTACCGCGTCTTTTAGTAGGGGTTGTTTCCAAGGCCACACTTTGTTTAGCGACCCGATGATAAAACCGGTAAGCCCTGCAAAGGTAAGGTTTCTGTAGGTAGCGAAAAGCCATTTTAAGGCTCTTGAAAAACTTAGAATACCAGTGATTGCCCCTAAGGCAAAGGTGAAAATTATTTTTAGTTTCCAGCTGCTCAGTGCGTCTAATATAGTATGATAGGCGCCTAAAAGTACTAATATAAAAGCTCCGGAAATGCCGGGGAGTATCATCGCGCAGATAGCGATAGCCCCACACAAAAACAAAAATAGCAAACTCTGGTCGCTGCTGCTTACTAAAGGAGGAATAACAGTGATGATATAGGCTGCCACCCCTGAAAGGAGCATCGTTAGTATAGCAGCCAGATTCCAGCGCTTTATTTCTTTAACTAAGAAGAATACACTAGCAATCATCAGTCCTAAGAAAAATGCCCATACCATTATGGGGTACTGCTCTAACAGCCATTTGATGAGCTTAGCTAACGATAAGATACTGATACCTATCCCCAATAATAAGGATACGAAAAAGTTGCCATTGATATGTCGCCAGAAAGCTACTATACCTTCGCTAAATAGCATTTTAAAGGCTTTTAAATTGATACGACTGATAGAGTCTACTAACTCTTCATAGATGCCCGATATAAAGGCGATAGTACCCCCTGATACCCCTGGCACTACATCTGCTGCCCCCATAGCTATTCCTTTCAGGCTGATAATTGTATAATCTAAAAAAGATTTTTTCATTACAATTTATATTTAACTATCGATTATTATTGATAATTGATAAAAACCGCCGCAAAGATAGTAAAAAAATACTAATTACCAACTATATTGTTAATGGTACTAAAACTAAGAGAGGTCGCCTCAGAACAATCTGAGGCGACCTCTCTTTAAGTGTTATTTGCTTATGATTTAGTATCCAAATAGCTCTTTTAAGCTAAGCTTTTTGAAATCACCAATTTTCTTAAGCTCATCTTCAGAAAGTTTCTTTTCTGAAGCTAATATTACATACGTATATGGTTTGTTTGATAGATATTTATCGTGGAAAGCCTTTATGTCTTTCATTGTGATATTATCTATATTTTGGTATATCTGTTTGCGTATGTCTTCTTTTAAGCCCATACGTTGGTCGTGTAAATAGTAATAGATGATACCGTCTTGTGTGATACGTTCTGTTTCTATTTCTTGCTTGATTTGCTGTTTAGCTAATTCTAAGTTAGCAGGTAACTCAGGCATAGTATTGAGCAGTTCATTCATAGCTTCAACGGCTTCTTTAAACTTGTCGGCTTGAGAACCTACATAAGCAAGTGTATAGTACTTATCAGTTTTCTTACTAGGAGTTGCGTAATAGCCATAAGTGCTGTAAGCTAAGGCTTTACTTTCGCGTATAGTTTGGAATACTAAAGAGCCCATTCCGCCCCCAAAATAGTTATTAAAGGCTTTAATAACAGTGCTTTCAGCAGGGTTATAAGGAACGGTATTGCGAATCCAACGGGTTTCAGCTTGTACCATTTCATAATCAGCAAAGAATACTTGATTCTTAGTTTGCTCTACTTGTTTAAACTCTTTTTTAGGAGCTACTTGAGCAAATTTAGCAGGCACCTTATGAAGTGGTTTTAGCTTAGCAGTAAGCTGATTTAAACTTAAAGGACCATAATAGATAACAGTTTGCTCTACATTGTTTAGCTTTTTAAGTTTCTCAACCAACTCTTTTCCTGTAATAGCTTCGATTTCGGCATCAGAGAAAGTGTAGTTATAAGGGTTTTTAGCTCCGTACAAAGCATAGTTTGTTAAGGCTTGCATAATAGCCCCTCTGTTGGCTTTAGAGTCTATACGTGTTTTAGCTACACGTGTTTTTAACGCTTTCAACGCTTCTTCATCTACTTTTATATTAGCGATAAAGTCTTCGTAAAGTTTTACTGCTGCCTCAAAGTTCTCTTGTAGCCCTTCGATATTGACAGTAGTATACTCTCCACTGGCTGAGATATTAAAGCTAGAAGCTATTTTGTATAACTCTTTGCTGAGTTGTTCTGCTGACTTTTTATCAGTACCTAAAAACTGACTGTAATTAGCAGCTATGGCTAATTTCAAATCGTTTAGGGTACCTATTTTATAACGGAAACTTAAGCGGTATAGCTCGTTATCTTTGTTTTGCACGTATAGTACTTCTGCCTTGCCTAATTTACCTTTTTGTAGGTCTTTGCTGTAGTCTAAGAAAACAGGTTTTACTGGGGTACTTGGCATTTCGTTCACCATTTTCACAAAAGCTGATTGTTTGTCAGCATTAGTTTCAACTGGCGTGATAGCAGGTTTTTCTATCTTCTCTACATTGGTGCGTTGTCCTTTTTCTTTGTAGATAACCACATAATTATTGCCTAAGTATTTGTTAGCAAAAGCTACGATGTCGGCCTTAGTTATTTTAGAAAGGCTGTTTACATAAGCTACACGGTCTTTCCAGTCTAAGTTGTCAGTGAAAGCCTCCATTAGCATATTAGCACGGTTAGCATAAGACTCAGTACCTTGTATAACGTACTTTTTCATATTGTTGATGATAGAAGGAATTAAATCATCATCAAAGTTTCCTTTTTTAAGGTTTTCAATCTCTCCGAGTATTAGGTCTTTCACTTGCTCTAATGATTGTCCTTGTAAAGGACGGCCTGATAGGTATAGCATACCATAGTCTATAAGGGTATAAGCACCAGCACTTGCACCAAGTAGTTTTTGTTTTTTTACAAGGTTTAAGTCTATAAGACCAGCTTTGCCATTGGTAAGAATTTCACCCACTAAGTCAGCTAATAGGGCATCTTTATCTTGATTACCAGGTAAGCGGAAAGCTATAGAAACATTTTCAGCATCAGGGCCTACTACTTTCTTGATAATAGGAGCAGAGATAGGCTCTTCTTTCTCGAAAGTGTACTGAGGTACAGCTTTTGGTGTCATATAACTGAAAGCCTTATCAATTTCAGCAATCGCTTCGTCTGGATTGAAATCTCCTGAAAGTACTACTGCCATATTGTTAGGCACGTAATAAGTGTGGAAGTATTTGCGAATTTCCTTAAGCGAAGGGTTTTTGAGGTGTTCTACTGTACCAATAGTAGTTTGCAAACCGTAGTTGTGCTTTTTAAACAATGAAGCAAAAAGAGTTTCGAATACCTCGCTGTTATCGCTGTCTAACGAACGGTTTTTCTCTTCATACACGGCTTCGAGCTCAGTGTGGAAAATACGCAATACAGGATTGCGGAAACGCTCTGCTTGCACGGTGATGTATTTGTTTAAGGCATTAGCAGGCACATCGTCAGTATACACTGTTTTTTCAAACGAGGTAAATGCATTAGTACCTTGTGCGCCCATAGCAGTCATCATCTTGTCGTACTCATTAGCGATAGCGTATTTGCTAGCTACCCCTGATACAGAGTCGATTTTTTTGTAGATAGCTTTGCGCTTTTCAGCATCTTTGGTGTGATTGTATTCTTCGTACAACGCATCAATCTTATCTAACTGTACTTTCTCTTTTTCCCAGTCTAATGAACCGTACTTGTCAGTACCCTTAAAGAGCAAGTGCTCTAAGTAGTGCGCTAACCCTGTATTAGTAGAAGGGTCGGTTTTGCTACCTGCTTTAACAGCTACGTAGCACTGTATGCGCGGTTCTTTATTCGTAGGACTGAGAATGACGGTCAGTCCGTTTTTCAAGGTGTAGAACCTTGAATTAGTAGGGTCGTGGGTTACATATTTGTATTTGTAACCACCACTTTGTGCTTCTTTCCACTCATAATTTTGAGCCTGAGCACCGAACGATACGGCTAATGCGAATAGCCATAAGAATAGATTTCTTTTTAACATCATTTGGTGAATTAACATTAAACAGACGCAAAAGTATAGAATTAAATTGTGAAATGCAAATGAAAGTACATATTTTTTTAACTGAAAGGCGCTAATATCACTTCGAGCCCATCAAGTTCTGGGGTTATAGGTATTTGACAACCCAATCGGCTGTTGGGTTTTACGTGGAAAGCTTCAGAAAGCATCGCTTGTTCTTCTTCCCCCATTTCGGGGAGCGTTACCGCCTCTTCATTCTGCACATAGCACTGACAAGAGGCACACATAGCCATACCCCCACATACGCCTATCTCGCCGTCTTGGGCAATCTCGTAGGCGCGCATTACCTCCATTAAGGACATATTCATATCAGTAGGGGCTTCTATTTCGTATAGAAGCCCCTCTCTGTCGGTTATTTTTAGATGTATATCAGTCATTATTTGAAATATTCTATTTTGCGGATACGTGCACAGATAGGTTTGCCGTTTTCGTACATTAGCACTTGCGTCCAATTGCCCATTTTGTCGAATGAATAACGGTATTTATAATCGAATTCGGGAGTAGTATAGGCCGTTAGCAGGTTGTGCTCGTCGAATACTTTGGTTGAAGCGACAGAGGTACGAGTCTTTACCACTTGCGTTTCGCCCGACTTGTTAAACATATAATTTGTTTCTACATAGAAGTTAGGGTCGTCATTAGCCGTGCAAATGCTCTGTATAAGTCGCCCCGCTTTGTTGTATTTATACGTACAAACGGTTTCTTGTTTAGCTTCGTTTAAGAAAGTAGCTTTAGAGAGTCGTCCCTCTTTATCGTATTCGTTTTGTGTTTTTAAGAATACGTTTTTCTCTAATACTTTATCTTCAGTAGCTGCTACTTTGTTTATATTGTTATAGGTATACGATTTTTCGCGCGTGTATTCGGGGCGTATTTTCTTCTCTAAAATGAGGTTTTTCTCTTCGTAGCGCTGAATGTCTTTTTCTAAAGCAGATACGCTCGCCACTTTGTTTTTCTCTATACAGTTGCCCCAATCGTCATACTTATAGGTGATAGTAATGAGCCAAGTATCGCCGTCATACTCGTCTATTTTTACTAACTGATTTTTCTCATTGTAAAAATATTTGCGGTCTACCGTAAACTCGCCATCACCAGTTGTAAATACTGATTGACTTCTGTTAATATGTCCGTTTTTGTCATAGAAAAAACGCATCCCACCAAAAGGCTGGTCTTCAGCATTGTAAGTTATTATCTCTAAATTCTTGCCCGAATTATCGAAGATATAGGCTATATTAGTTTTAGAAGATTTTGTTGCGTCTTTTTCAAGTCCCCACTCTTCGGCATAGGGAAAAACATTGTAGTTCTTATCATCGAATTTCTTTTCGCCTTTAGGGTCGGGTTCTAATAAAAAAGAGAAGTCTTCTACTTTTTTTATTTTCCCTTTCATTAGCAGTGTTTTGCTGCTAAGGGTGTCTATTTGTGCTTGTAGCGAAGCAGAAAATGCTAAAAAGATACTTGCTAATAGTACATTTATACTCTTCATTTTTATTTTTATTTTTAGTAGTCTCTTTGAATTTAGAAAATTAATCAATCGATTTTATTACCGCTTTTTCAGCCTCTTTGCGAGTGCCGTCGAAGCCATCAATACCCACTACTGTAGTGTATTTGAGTACATACTTTTTGTTGGGATAGATGCGGTTATACACACTTTGGCACATTAGGGTAGCTTCGTGAAAGCCACAAAGTATAAGTTTTAGCTTGCCAGGGTAAGTATTTACGTCGCCTATAGCGTATACCCCCTCTATGCAAGTTTGATAATCTAAAGCATTATTCACTTTTACTGCATTCTTTTCTATCTCAACCCCCCAAGTAGCTATAGGGCCTAATTTAGGGGTAAGCCCGAAAAGAGGTATAAAAGCATCAGCAATAAGTTCTTCTTTATTGCCCCCCTCTTGCTCTAAAACTACCTTTTCTAATTGGTTTTCTCCTACAAGCCCTACCACTTCGTAAGGCGTTTTGAGATTGATTTTGCCCGCAGCTTTTAGGACTTTTACCTTTTCAACCGAATCTAAAGCCCCTCTGAACTCATTGCGCCTATGCACTAAGGTAACTGAGGCCGTATTTACTTTTTCGGCTAAATAGATACTCCAATCGAGAGCAGAGTCGCCACCCCCTGCTATTACTATGTGTTTGCCCGCATAACTTTCGGGGTTCTTTACAAAATAAGCTACCCCTTTGCCCTCGTATTGCGCTATATTTTCAAGCTCAGGCTTACGAGGCTCGAAAGTACCTAATCCGCCAGCAATAGCTACAGCCTTCCCTTTAACTTGCGTACCAGCATCGGTAGTAACAATGAAAGTGCCATCATCATTTTTAGTCAGGGTCATAGCGGTTTCGCCTAAGGTAAATTCAGGCTGATACTGCTTAATTTGCTCCATTAGGTTGTCTACCAACTCAAGAGCCCCCACGCTAGGGTAACCAGGGATGTCGAAAATAGGCTTCTTGGGGTACAGCTCTGTCAGCTGTCCGCCTACTTGGGGTAGGGTGTCAATAAGGTGACACTTCAAGCGCAGCAATCCTGCCTCGAAAACCGCAAAAAGTCCTGTGGGGCCTGCCCCTATGATGATGATATCTGTCTCTTTCATTATTAAATGATTTTGTGCAAAGGTACAAAATAATTATTAATTAGCAAATTTACCCATTAGTGAATTTGTTCTAACGACTACCCCCTAACGAGCGTCTGTGCTTTTTCGAGGGCTTCGGCTATGCCTTCGGGGTTTTTACCGCCTGCTGTAGCAAAGAAAGGCTGTCCGCCGCCGCCGCCGTGTATGTATTTGCCTAATTCTCTTACTATTTTGCCGGCATCTAACCCTTTGGTTTGGGCAAGCTCTTTGCCGATATAGCACAATAATAAGGCTTTGCCTTCGTATGCTGAACCGAATAAGATAAACGGATTTTCTACCTCATTGCCTAACTGAAAAGCGAGGTCTTTGAGGGTAGCAGTATCTAAATCGAGTTGTTTGATAAGGCATTGCACCCCATTGATAGTAGCAAATTCGTTTTTCAAAGATACTTTTAGATTCTTAGCTTGCTCTTTCTTCAGTAGCTCTAACTCTTTTTGCAGTTGGGCATTCTCTTCTTGTAGGTGTACAATAGCTTTGATAGGGTCTTGTGCGTTTTTGAGGGTAGATTTGATATTATCGACTAACTTTTCTTGCTCTGCAAAGTACTTCATAGCCCCTCCAGAAGTGATAGCTTCTATCCTACGGATACCAGCTGCAACGGCTCCTTCTGAAAGGATTTTGAAGAACCATATATCACCAGTATTTTTTACGTGAGTACCTCCACAAAGCTCTCTACTGTCGCCGAATTGTATCATTCGCACGTGGTCGCCATATTTTTCGCCAAATAGCGCCATAGCCCCCGCTTCTATCGCTTGTTGTATAGGTATATTGCGGTGTTCTTGTAATGGTATCTTTTCCCAAATACGTCTGTTTACTATGCGTTCTACTTCTCTTAATTCTTCATCAGTCATTTTAGCAAAGTGAGAGAAGTCGAAACGAAGGGTTTCTGGCGATACGCGAGACCCTTTTTGCTCTACGTGCGTACCCAATACCTCGCGCAAGGCTTGGTGCAATAGGTGGGTAGCACTGTGGTTAGCCTCCGCCAACTGACGCGACAACGGATGTACTTCCGCTTTAAATGGGTCGGTTAGGTTTTCGGGCAAGTGCTCTGCTATGTGTATGATAAGGTTGTTCTCCTTTTTAGTGTCTAATATGTATACCAACTCGCCATTAGCCGACTGTAGCGTACCTTTGTCGCCTACTTGTCCGCCCCCTTCAGCATAGAAAGGCGTAGTGTTGAACACCAATTGGTAGTGAGTGCCGTCTTTTTGGCTCTCCACTTTGCGGTATTTCACAAGGCGTACTACAGCCTCTAAGGTATCGTAGCCGATAAACTCTTCTTCTTCGTCATCGCGAAGGACAACCCAGTCGCCTGCTTTTACTTGGGCAGCTGCACGTGAACGCTCTTTTTGCTTTTGTAGGTTCTCTTCAAAGCCTGCCTCGTCTAAAGTCAATCCTTTTTCAGAGAGGATAAGAGCGGTTAAATCTTTAGGGAAACCGTAAGTGTCGTATAACTCGAAAGCTTTGCTACCTGACAACTGCTTATTAGTAGTGTTTTGTATCATCACATCGAGCATTAGCAATCCTTGTTCGAGCGTGCGCAAGAAAGAGTTTTCCTCTTCTTTTATCACATTCATAATGATAAATGCCTGCTTTTCTAATTCGGGGAAAGTGCTGCCCATCTGTTTGGTGAGCGTTTCTACCAGCTTATAGATAAAAGGTTCTTTTTGGTTTAAGAAAGTGAAACCATAGCGGATAGCACGACGCAAAATACGGCGTATTACATAACCAGCTCCGTTATTAGAAGGCAGCTGTCCGTCGGCTATGGCAAAAGCCACCGCCCTAATATGGTCTGAAATCACGCGAATGGCAATATTTATCTGCTCTTGTTCGGCACTTACATTGCTGCCGCTATAGTATTTGCTTTTGGTTATCTCTTCTACTTTTTGAATTAGCGGAGTAAATACATCGGTGTCGTAGTTAGATTGCTTTTTCTGCAATACCATACAGAGGCGCTCGAAGCCCATACCTGTATCCACGTTTTTAGAAGGGAGTTTTTCGAGGCTGCCATCGGCTTTGCGGTTGAACTCCATAAATACGTTGTTCCAAATCTCAATCACTTGAGGGTGGTCATTATTGACCAAGTCGCGCCCTGCTATTTTGGCCTTTTCTTCGTCAGAACGAATATCTACGTGTATCTCGGTACAAGGGCCACAAGGACCTTGATCGCCCATTTCCCAGAAGTTATCTTTCTTATTTCCGAGTAAAATGTGGTCTTCAGCGATACGTTCTTTCCATATGTCGTAGGCTTCTTGGTCGAAAGGCACGCCCTCTTCCTCACTACCTTCAAATACCGTTACGTATAGGTGTTCTTTTGGTATTTTATATACTTCAGTGAGCAGTTCCCACGCCCAGCTAATGGCTTCTTTTTTGAAGTAGTCGCCAAAAGACCAGTTGCCGAGCATCTCGAACATCGTATGGTGATAGGTATCGCGCCCTACCTCTTCGAGGTCGTTGTGCTTACCTGATACACGTAAACACTTTTGAGTATCTACCACACGTGTTTGTTTGGGTTTAGCATTGCCGAGGAAAAACTCTTTAAACTGGTTCATACCTGCGTTAGTGAACATCAGGGTAGGGTCGTTTTTAATAACCATAGGAGCAGAAGGAACGATGGTATGTCCTTTGCTCTCAAAGAATTTTAGGAATTGCTGTCTTATTTCTTGTGAAGTCATATATTTTCGATTAACGGTAAAATAATATTGAGGCTGCAAAAGTAGTAATTTTATACGTAACAAGCAAAAAGTTATAGTTTTTTATTAAATGGTAGAGTTCAGTTTTTCTTCGCTTATCCTTCGCTCATTGTTCGCTCATCGTTCGGTGTAGGTATATCTGAAGTAAAGGGAAAATAAATTGTCGAAGGATATTTATTATTTGTTATTAATTTGTATCTTTGCCGCGATTAATTCTAAATAACGATTTTTATGAGAGAACTTTTTATAGGATGCCTTGTGCTTATGGGGCTTACTATGAGGGCACAGACGAATGTCTTGCTGACCGAGGCGTATTGGAAGCAGAAGCCTTCGGTAGCACAAGTGCAACAAGCTATAGCTGAAGGCAATAGTCCGACAGCTTTTAACGCTCGTGCTTTTGATGCTACTTCTATGGCCATACTTAATGCTGCTCCTTATGAAACTATTACTTATCTTATTGATTTAGAAGGGAATGGTATAAATAAAATCACTCACGATAAGCGTACTTACCTGCACTGGGCTGCTTTTCAGAATAATCAGCCTGTGATGAAATACCTTATCAGTAAGGGTGCTGATATAAATCGTCGTGACTCTCGTCAGTATACTCCTATACTTTTTGCTGCCGTAGGGGGACAGACAGATAAGGAGCTTTATGAATTACTGCTGAAAAGTGGAGCGAACCTAAAAGAAACCAATTCTGATGGTGCCAACCTCTTGTTGATGCTCATTCCTCACCTAAAAGACCTCAAACAGGCTGATTATTTCATTAAAAAAGGACTGAAACTCACTTCTACAGACACAAATGGGAATAATGCTATCTATTATGCTGCTACAATGGGCAATAAAAGTATAATAGAAGCTCTGATAAAGAAGAAAATAAACCTTAAAAATGTAAATAAGAAGGGTGAAAATGCGTTTTTTGGAGCTGCCAGAGGTTTTAGACGTACTGCTAATAAACGTGATTTCTTTGAATATTTAGAACAATTGGGGGTAAAACCTAATCAGGTGAATAGTGATGGTATAACACCACTTTATATAGTGGCAGGTAAAAATCGCGATACAGAGGTACTCTCTTATCTTTTGGAGAAAGGTAATGACCCAGCTCAAGCTAATAATGAGGGTAGAACGCCTCTTATGAATGCAGCTGCCCTCAATACCCCTGAAATCGCAGCCCTCTTGCTTAATGCTGCGAATAATATTAACGCTCGAAGCAAAGAAGGGTATACGGCTCTGCAATTGGCTTTTGAAAATAATAGTTTGCCTATGGTAGACTTACTGATAAGCAAAGGGGCTGATATACAGATGGTTGATAACGAGGGTAATACGCTTTATCACACAGCTGTAAAAAGAGGTAAATTAGAATTTTTAGAAAAATTGAGTGCTTATCCACTCGATATAAATAAGAAGAATAATGAGGGGCTTTCTCCGTTGCAAAAAGCTGTTATGATAGCTAAGAATGTGGAAGTGATAAACTTTTTACTTAGTAAAGGGGCAGACAAAAACGTTCTTACTGATTTAGGTGAGACAGTATATGAATTAGCTAAAGAAAACGAAGCCCTTAAAGGAATAAATGTTGAAATTTTAAAATAGTAATTTAGATGAAAAAGAAATACTTAATAACTGCTTTAGTAGCTGTAGTGGCTTTGCTTACAGCGTCATTTGTACAACAGACAACGTCTAAAAAATACAAATGCTTAATACAACTTACTAATTATAAAGGAGATGGGGCTTATATTGTAGCCTCGCTGATAAACCCTCAAGGGAAATACGAACAGACCTTACAGGTGCTTGGTGATGACCCTGAGTGGTATAGTGAACTAACTGAGTGGTGGAAGTTTTATGGCAAGCGGCAAACTATTGATGGTATCACAGGAGCTACAATTAGTGGGGGAGAGCGTGCAGTAAGAGTGATTACCATAGAAGATAGTAAGCTGAATAAAGGTTATAAAATACGCTTTGAAACAGCAGTAGAAGATAATAAATATTATACTCAGGATGCTGAAGTAGAGCTTAAAACAGAAAATCTTAACACAAAGATAAATGGTAAAGGCTATATAAGATATGTAAGAATAATGGCGAATGATTAATCATTCGCCATTATTAATTTCATATTTTTAGCTTTTTCCATCATAAAAGCCTTAGCAGCTTGGTATTCATTAGGTATTTTTCCTTCTAATATGGCTTCTTTGATAGCTTCTTTTAGAACGCCTACTGGTTGTGAAGGGGGTAATCCAAAAGTTTGCATTATTTCTTCTCCAGAGATAGGAGGTTGGAAGTTGCGAATATGATCTTTTTCTTCTACTTCTACTACTTTTTGACGCACTATCTGAAAATTATCGTGATATTTTTTAAACTTTTTAGGGTTTTTAGTAGTGATGTCGGCTTCGCAGAGTGTCATTAGGTCTTCAAATTCTTCTCCTGCATCAAATACTAAACGCCTTACAGCTGAGTCAGTAACGATGTCTTCAGCAATAACAATAGGGCGTGAACTCATCTTTACTATTTTCTGCACGTACTTCATTTTGTCATTCAGTGGCATACGTAGTCTTTTGAAAAGGTGGTATACCATCTTACTGCCTACGAATTCGTGTCCGTGAAATGTCCAGCCAATTTTCTTGTCAAAGCGTTTGGTAGGAGCTTTGCCTATGTCGTGTAGTAGTGCAGCCCAGCGCAACCATAAGTTATCGGTATGTTCTGCTATATTGTCTACCACTTCCAAAGTATGCCAAAAGTTATCCTTATGCCTTTGTCCGTCTTGCTCTTGTACTCCTTGTAGGGCAATAAGTTCAGGCAGTATATAGTGCAATAATTCGGTTTCGTATAAGAGTTTTAGTCCGATAGAGGGTTTAGCAGCTAATAATATCTTATGCAGTTCATCTACTATGCGCTCGTTAGAGATGATTTGTAGTCGCTCTTTGTTTTTGCTAATAGCATTAAGTGAAGTATCTTCTATCTGAAAGTTTAGTTGTGTAGCAAATCTGATAGCACGCATCATACGAAGAGGGTCGTCTGAGTAGGTAATATCAGGGTCTAAAGGAGTACGAATGAGCTTTCTTTCTAAGTCGCCTAAACCATCAAACGGATCTATCAACTCGCCAAAAGTATCTTTGTTGAGCGAGAAAGCCATAGCGTTAATGGTAAAGTCACGCCTATTTTGGTCGTCTTGTAGTGTGCCACTCTCTACATAAGGTTTGCGCGAATTAGACTCATAGCTTTCGCGTCTTGCCCCTACAAACTCAATGTCTAAACCATCTGCTTTTATCATAGCGGTACCAAAGTTCTTAAACACCGATACTTTGGGGCTATTAGGCAATTGCTCAGCTACTTTTTCAGCTAATGAAATACCACTGCCGATGGAGACGATGTCAATATCTTTAGGCAATTTTTTTTGCAGTAAAAAATCGCGAACAAAGCCACCAATTACATAGCTTTCCAATGCCATTTGGCTGGAAATAGTACTTATTAGAGAGAAAATAGGGTTAGAGAGCGCGTTAGAATAATTCATTAGAATTCGTTGATAGTTTTGCGAATGGCAACCAATCGCGTTAAAAGTCCTTCAAGTAGGTCAAGGTGTAGCATATTAGCCCCATCGCTTAGAGCATTAGCAGGGTCGAAATGGGTTTCTATAAATAGTCCATCAGCATTGTTTACAATAGCAGCTCGAGCTATAGTTTCAATCATATCAGGTCTGCCTCCTGTTACTCCTGTCTGCTGGTTAGGCTGTTGTAAAGAGTGAGTTACATCCATTATTACAGGGGCAAACTGCCGCATCGTAGGGATACCCCTAAAATCAACAATTAGGTCTTGGTAACCAAACATTGTACCTCTATCGGTGATGAGGGCTTTTTTGTTGCCACTATCGAAAACCTTTTGTACCGCAAACTGCATACTTTCAGGACTCATAAACTGTCCTTTTTTTAGGTTTACTACCTTGCCTGTTTCAGCAGCCGCTACTACTAAGTCAGTTTGGCGTACTAAGAAAGCCGGTATCTGCAGTACATCTACATATTCGGCAGCAAGGGCAGCATCACTTACTTGGTGAATGTCGGTAACAGTAGGCACACCGAAAGTTTGTCCTACTTTTTGCAATATTTTTAGTGCTTTCTCATCACCTATGCCGGTAAATGAATCAATCCTACTTCTGTTAGCTTTTTTAAAACTTCCTTTGAAAGTGTAAGGAATATTCAGTTTATGAGTGATAGTAACAATGCGTTCAGCTATTTTCATAGCCATTTCCTCTCCTTCTATGGCACAAGGACCTGCTAAGAGGAAAAAATTATCTTCTTTATTTAACATTTTGTTTTAGATATTAGGGTTATAAAAGTACTCATTATGAGTTTGTTTGTTGTCATTAGGGTCAGCGTTGGGTGTTGTTGTTTTTTGCTCGTTATGTATGGGTGTTTCAGTAGTAAATAACATTGTTTTGATATTGGTAGTAAACAGATTGACAGCTATGGCTAATAGTATCACTCCAAAGAAGTTGTGAACAACAGTAGTACCCTGTTTGCCCAAATACTTCTCTATTCGTTCTGATGATCTAAGAACTAAATACACGATGATAATGTTGATAATAATAGCCATAATGATATTTTCAACTTCGTATTTAGCTCTGAGTGACAATACTGTAGTAAGAGAGCCAGCCCCCGCTACTATAGGGAAAGCAAGAGGAATAATAGAGGCAGATTCAGGGGTAGTACCTTTGTATAAAGTAATACCTAAAATCATTTCTAAAGCTAAGAAAAACAGAATGAAAGACCCCGCAACAGCAAAGGCTTCAACCGTTACACCAAATAGATTCAGCAATTGCTTGCCTATAAATAAGAAAAGTACTAATAAGACGCCTGCCACAATAGCGGTTTTTTCGGATTGTATGCGTCCTGCTTTCTTACGTAGATTGATGATAATAGGTACACTCCCGATAATATCAATTACCGCAAATAGTACCATAGTAGCAGAGACTATCTCCACTATGTCAAAATGTAGATTCATAAAAAATTAAAATTTGCCGCAAAGGTAAAAAACAATTGGCAATTTAGCAAATTAGCTTTGCTCTCCAAGCCGAAATACCTCCTAACAGACATACCCCTCCTATAGCATAATATACAAAGTCAGGGGTAATGATTTGTTCGCCCGAAGCATAACTATGCATGCCGCTGAGGTAAAAATTCACCCCAAAATAGGTCATCAGTATACTGAAGTAAGCTATTACACTGGCAAAGTTAAATACCCAACGGTGTTGCATTTTTGGTATTAACCGTAGGTGAATCACTAAACCATATATCATTATGCTGATAAGTGCCCATGTTTCTTTAGGATCCCACCCCCAGTAGCGTCCCCAGCTCTCATTTGCCCACATTGCACCTAAAAAATTGCCAATGGTTAGCATTACCAATCCTACGGTTAGTGATAGTTCATTTACTATGGTTAGTTCTTCTTGTATAGCTTTGAGTTTGGCGGCATTCTTTCGAGTAGTTATTATCATCAGTCCTAAATTGATGATACCCAATATCATACCCAGTGTAAAAGGACCATAGCTGCCCACTATTATTGCTACGTGTAGCATCAGCCAATAACTATTTAGTACAGGCTGTAGGGTACCGATGGCAGGATCCATCCAATTCCAATGGGCAATCATCAGAATCATAGAAGTTACAAAAGCAGTAGCGGCTACTGTTAAGGGCGATCGTCTTGTGAATACTAAACCAGCCCCCATAGCTGACCACCCTACATATATCATACTCTCATAAGCATCGCTGAAAGGGGCGTGCCCCGATATGTACCAGCGGGCTATCAGTCCCAGTGTGTGTGCGATGAAGAAAATCCACAAGATGAAAATACCTATTTTAGTAAATAGATTGAAAATGCGATGCTGAATGAAAATCTGTAGTAATAACACTATAAAGAGCAGTGTACCTACATATAAATAGCCTTGAAAAAGCTGCTCAAAGATGTTTATCTTATTATACCATAGTTCTACTGCCACTTTTGTAGGCGAAGGCAATACCTTTGCTGAATAAAGTTCTTGCTGCAAATGTATGTTGTCTAATACTTTTTCAGCACGGCTATAGTCACCAGTGTTTATACCTTCGCGTACTAAGATAAGATAAGCAGGCAGTGCATTTTTTACAAATTGTTTGTACTGTGTGTCACTTATCAAAAGAGTGTCGCGTACATAGTCTAACTCCGAAATCCAACGGTGGTTATCAGAGTGGGGTAGGGGGAATATTTTAAAAATATCACCATATAATGCTCTGTTTAGTAAGCTAATACGTTGATCTACTTCTTTGAAATCTTTCTGAAATTGGTTAGGGTTATTGGTGCTATATATGTCGTTTAGTAAGGGGGCGAGTTTATATTGCCCTTTAGCATCAAATAGGTTATTTGGTTGAATCCATTTGCGCCCTTCTGCTACATTCAGAAAGCGATGCAGACTATCATTGGCTTTTTTTACATATATAATCTCTTCTTGCATCCACGCCTGTGGGCTTAGCAACATAGAAAGCAGTGCTTGGTCGGCATTCATCCCTTTGTAAGTGTCGTGTTTGCTCAATTTTCTGAGCAGTTCAGACGAAAAAGTGTTGATAGGCTTAAACCTCCCATCATCTTGAATAAGCAAAGTTCCAAATTTGGCTGCGTGTGCCTTGTCGGGTACCGGTAACTCATTTTGTGCAGAGGCTACTGCAGCATATAACAATAGGAGCAATACTGCGAGACTACGTTTTTGCTGAAGAGTGCGCAACTGTTGATTGAGTCTTTTAAACCTTGATTTTCCTACCCACATAAAAGCTAATAGTCCTCCAAAAAGTAGTATATAGCCCGTATAAGTAACAAGTGTACCCCAGAAATCGTGATTTACTGATAAGATAGTACCTTTTTCATCTGGGTGAAATGACGATTGAAATAGGCGATAACCCTTGTAGTTGAGTATGTGGTTCATATAAATATCTTCAGCAAAGGTCTCATCTTTGCTGCTTACAGTTACTTTGCTTTTGAAAGACGAATAACTATTTTCAGTACCTGGGTATTTCTCAGCTATAAAGTCGTTTAGCTTAATACTAAAAGGCATCGCCACATAGATACTCCCATAGCTTAGATGAAAGTCCAATTGGTTGAGCTTTACTGTTACAGGCGGATGTACCATTCCTTTGCGCCCCATAACAGTTACTTGTTGCCGCTCATTTCCTGATGATATTTCCAGGGTTAGGGCATTCATTCCTTGGGTTGGTGCTGAAAAACTAATGTATTTTATCTCAAAAGGTTTCCCTTTGAAGTCAGAAGCCCAGCGGTAATGATTTTGCGTGTGTATTGAGAAGAGCACTTCCTTTTGTTGCTTTTTTCGCAGCGGTTGTCCTTCAAATATACCATCTACCATTGCTGTGATATAAGTGCGGTCTGACAAATAAGAGTCAGTAGTTTCACCTTCGCGTAATGATAGAGTACCTTCATCGCTAATATAACGGGTAATTCCAGCCCCTATGATGATAAAAATCCATGCTAAATGGAGTACAAGCACTGCCCAATTTTGTTTTTTTAACAACTGAAAACGCTTGATATTTCCTATAAAATTGATGACAAAAAGCAGTGTAATAACTTCAAACCACCAAGTGTTATACACCCAAATACGTGCTGCTTCCATATCGTAGCTATTTTCTATGAAAGTGCCTGCAGCCATAGCGATAGCATAACCTATAAAAAGCACTGCCATCAGCTTAGTAGAATAAATAAAAGAAAATATTTTTCGTATCATAGCAAGGGCAAAGGTACAAAACTATTAATAATTAGCAATTAAAAAATAACTAATAAATAGCTAAATAATCGGCAAAATGCTAATTTTCAGCAAAAAAGTTTGTATTTCAAAAAATAGTTGTACATTTGTGCGATTATTATTACTAAAAAGAAAATGGAAAAATTTGGAGATATCATCAATGTGAATACCCCTGTACTTATTTGTTTTTACTCTGAAGGGATAGAAAACTCATTGCGTATGGACAGCGAATTGCGCGAAGTATCAGCTGCACTCAAAGATCGCGTAAAGGTAGTAAAAGTAGAGATAAATAGGAATAAGGAACTTAGTAAAGCATTAAAAATAAGCACTTTGCCTACAGTTATTATCTTCAATAACTTTAGTCTTATTTGGCGTGGAGAGGGCTTTAGAGATAGTAAAGAACTACTAATGGAGCTTAACAAATTCTTGTAGTTTGTTATTTATCATTAATGATAAGCCCCACTACTAAATCGTAGCTATCAATGCCGGCACTTTGTTTGTTGGCTTTCAGAAAAATATCATAGCTGGACTTGAATACAGGTTCAGCTTTATTTTTGTATTGTTGCCAGAAAAGGCGTACTTCTTTGTAATTTTCCAAAATGCCTTTGCGTACTTGCGCGTAATAATTGTCGTATTTTTCAGGAGAAACTTTTGCAACTTCTGATAGTAGATAACGCAAAGCAAAAAGAGCGGCACTATATCTGAAATAAGGATTTTCTATCTTCTTAGCTGCCAAATATCCTAAATAATTAGCTTCTTCTTCAGCAGCATAACCCATTTGGTGGGCTACCTCGTGGCAAGCTGTCACAGGGATAGCATAACCTACCATTTTGCGGTTTACTTGTGCCTCGTTAGTAAAAGGATTTAGGTAGCCACTGTAGCCCATATAAGTAAGTAACTTGCTGTATAATGATGGTTTCACACTCTTGATAGCGTGAAAATCGGTAATACCATTTTTTTCTAGAGGATAAGCTTCGTGAGCGATACGGTAAATTTCATCGTGGGTGAAAGGTAACGTTACCTTAGTACTATCATTGAGGGCTAATTGTTGGTGCAATGCATTGGCACGAACTATAGCTTCCTCAGTAGCCTTATACAGCTGAGCTTCAGTGTAAGTAGTACTGATGCCAAGTCGTTCTGATAAGGGCATTCTAAAGTAGTTGAATCCCCATAAGATAAAGAAAGACAATGCAATACGAATGACCTTGCTCGCTACTTTATCAAGAGCCCAAAGCGGTTTTTTCCATAGTTTGCTAAAATGCTTTATACTACCAATAATGATACTCACAAAGAAAAGTGTATAAAGCACATCACCCATAGAAAAGGGCACCCATCCAAAGGCTAAATGTAGCAGTTTTGCGATAAAAGGATAGATCCCTTCACTATAAAACCACTCAGTAAAGGTAGGAAAGTATCTGAAAATGAACCAAAATGCTATAAGAATAGCAAAAATACTGTATTTGCGAACTATTTTCTTTCTTTCCATAACCTAAAAACTTTATTATTTAGTGTCTTTACCCTCTAAATCACGCTCGTATTGCTTTACTTCTTTCAGTTGTTCTACTATTTTTTCAATAGTTTCTTTCTTGTCTATCTCAATGGGTATTTCTACTTTAGTGTATTCCCAACGGATAACCAAGTTGAGCTTCTCATTAGAGAGGGTCTCAAACGAAAACTCAAGTGATTCTTGCAAATCTTTAGTTTGTGTAACCGGAACAGTAAATTCTATAGCATTTTCATTAGGGTCATAGCTATAAGCGCCCCACGCATTAGCATCGTAGTTGAGCATAATTGTCCATTGGTGAGCTTCAGGTATTGCAAAGATAGCATAATCACCTTTTTTTACAGGCTTTCCTCCAAATTTTACTGGCTGTAAGAAAGAAATACTAGTAGCCTGATTAGCACCCAATCGCCATACTTTGCCAAAGGGTACTAACTCCCCAAATATTTTACGACCTCGCACACTTGGGCGACCATAGTCTACTGTAATCTGGCTTACCGAAAACTGCTGTGTAATCACTTGGCGCGGACTCGCCATAGGGTAACTAAAATTTTGTCCGTATGAGGCTAAGCTTAAGCAAAAACCTACTGCTATAAGTATCTTTTTCATATTATTCAAAGTTAAGACAGAATAAGAACCCCCTCGTTTTTAAGCCATTGAGGTTGCCCGTCCAACGGCTGTTAGGGTCGTAGTCAGGTACTAACTCATTATTGATAGAAAACAAAGCTCTTACCGAAGGTGATACCCTAAAATAATGAGTATAGAAATCGAACCCAAAGCCGAATTCATAGAAAAATACGTTTTTAGTAGAGCGGAAAGTTCTATCGCTGTTGTCTATCGTTAGATTAGCATTACTGCTGAGGTTGAAAACCATAGAGGCTCCTGCAGTTACATAAGGCTTTACATTATACCAACGATCGGCACTAAACTTCAGTAACAGAGGTATGTAGATATAAGTAGAAGGCACTTCGCGTACAGCATCTCTATTTTCAGTAAAGTTGGGGAAAGTAAGCACGCGCTTGTTGTATACCAACCCCGGTTCAATACGTAGGTCAATATACTTGATGAGCCTTGCTTGTCCTGTAAGCCCTACATTAAAACCTATTTTTCGCTCGTTTTGTATCTCTTGTAGCTGTGGGTTGTTATAGTTTAGCTCTTTGTAATCGATTTTAAAATCAAAAGTATTGGCACCAAAATAATAGCCCCACTGAAAGCGTTTTTCGTCAAAATGCTCTAAGTTAATCATAGGTTGTTTAAACTGTGCATAGAGGTGAAATCCGCCTATAAACACAAACAACAGCAATAGAGTTCTTTTCAGTTTATTATTCATTATTATTTTATTTTCTATTTATTTGCAATATAAATGGTAGCGACGCCACCCAAAGTTTTAGGGTAATACTTAGTTTGCTGATAGCCTACTTTGTTTAATATCTCTTGAAACTTCTTCCCATACGGAAAGTGTATTGCCGAGTTAGATAGGTATCGGTAGGCAGAGCGGTCTTTAGAAAACAACTTACCTACCAAAGGCATCACATAGTTAGTATACAGATGATACCCTTGCCTAAAGGGGAACTTCTCAGGCACTGAGGTTTCTAAGACTACCAACCGACCATTAGGTTTTAACACACGTCTAATTTCAGAAAGTCCTTTTTCTAAATCTTCAAAGTTACGCACCCCAAATCCTACTGTTACGGCATCAAAGGTCTCATCAGCAAAGGGCAGTTGCTCACTATCGCCTTGTACTAAGGTAATGCGGTCAGCAAGATTGCGCTTTGCTACCTTTTCGCGCCCTACTGATAGCATTCCCTCTGAGATGTCTAACCCAGTGATTTTCAACCCTTTTATTTCAGTGAGAGCAATGGCCAAATCACCTGTACCTGTAGCGACATCTAATACAGCTGTAGGGTGTATTTCAGCTACTTTCTGTACCACAAACTTACGCCATTTTATATCCGAACCCCAAGAAATAACACGGTTTAGTCCGTCATACGTACCCGATATGGTGTTAAACATTTGGGTAACCTGTTGTTTTTTGCCTTGTGCCGAATTTTCATAAGGAGTAACTGTGTTTGCTGACATACGATGCGTAATTTTTTGCAAAAATTGAAACTAAATTTATAATCTCTTCAAGATAAAGAAAATACAGGAATTACAATAAGAGTAGGTAACGATTTAGTAATGGTTCTTATTTCATTTGATTATACCTATTTTCTCAGTAACTTCTGGGTGCAAAGATACAACATCTTGACAAAATAACCAAAAAAAATTACCTTTGCACACGCAAACGTGCGCTGCTGCACGGGCTTCTATGGAAGCCCGTGCAGCAGCGCACGTTTGCGTGGAGCTAATTGTAAATCTTTTATTTAGCTATTTAAAAAAATGAAAAAAAAATAAAGTTTGCGTATGTCATTGTTTTTTCGTAATATAGCACAAATTTAAATACATTTATCATGTTTAACGTGTTTTTACACCAATTGGCTGTAAGAGAACGCCAAATCACGCTGGATGGATCCGCCGTGGTTAAAGAATCTTTAGAAATGGTACAATTCCTAAAAGACCTCTTAAAGAAGGTCAAGGAAGAGGTACTGCAACGAGGTTTTGCTGACCAAGCAGAAGAGATATACTTCTTCCGCGAGGTACAACCTCAAATGGTTAGCAGACTCATTTTCTACAATGAGGTTTACCAGATAGAAAGTAAAGCAACTTTACTCTCTACTGAGGCTGCTAAAAAGTTTCTAAAAGACAAAGAAGCCCAATGGTTTAAAGAGTCAGAGACTTTAGAAGCAACCGATTTCTTTAGTTACATTGCTTTAGGAAGAACTAATCGCGATGTAGAGTATTTTACTCGCAATTATGATTACCTTCCTCAAAGCAATGAGGGGTATTTGTTTTCTTTTGATGGAGCCTTTTCTACCTGTCGTAGCTTTGAAGTTGCTAAGATAGGGGCTGTCAAGGAACTCTCCGATTATCTTTTTTTTTCGTACTGAAGTTAAAGAAGAAAAACTATTTTTAGAAGCACTAAATCTTCAGTGGACAGGCAAAAAAAGCCAACTAGTAGAACTCATCTATGGATTACATTCTGTTGGATGTATCTCTTATGGAAAACTCCCTATTAGTCAGATTACCAAAGTCTTTGAGAAGCTCTTTAAGGTAGAATTAGCAGAGCAGTACCATGTTTTCCATCGTATGAAAGGACGTTCAAAAAGTCTCACCCCTTTCCTTGATGAAGTAAAAGCCTCTTTACTGGTTTATATAAACAACTCCGATCAAAAGTAGTTTTGCTAACTTCAAATAAAAACGTTTGAACATTGTTTAATCAGTTTTTTAGGGAAATAGACAGTTTCCCTTTTTTAGGGAGAAGGATTTTTAATCAAATATTATATTCATTATTTTCAATTTAACTCTTCTATAGAAACTCCCTACACACACTTTTACCTCCATTTCTCAAAAAAGCCCATTATACCCCATTGGCATTTTTTAGACATTTCTTCCTATAAAAGTAGTTTATACTCCAAAAATACGTTACAATTATTTTGTAATACACTCATAACTAATAAAATAAATAAAAATCACTTCAACTGCGTTAAAATGCACATTTCAATGGGTAGTGCTTGGCAGTTTATGTTTGGTATTTGTCAGAACTTTGCCGCCGAGAATTTAACCCTATACGCAATGAATTTAATCACCATTGAAGAATCTGCTTGGAAAGCCCTTATGGAGCAACTCCAAAGCATTGAAAACCAACTCAAGCAAGAGCCTATTGAGTGGGATAGTTTGTGGCTCAACCAAAAAGAAATCTGTCTATATCTCCATCTAAGTGAGAAAACCCTATGGCGAATGCGCAAACGCAATGAAATCACTTACTCCAAAATCTATGGACAATATTTCTATACTTTGGGAAGCATTCGCAAACTCCTTATCAGTCAATCGGTAGAAAACACTGAAAGCTACCTGCAATCCCTCACTCAAAAAGCCAAAGGTTATGTTGAAAAAGCAAGATATTTTAAGTAGAACCGAAGGAGGACTACAGGTCTTCCAGCACTATCTACAAGGCAACTGGCGAGTAGGTAAAAACTTTAAAAACCCTTTCTATGACGATAAAAATGCTTCCTGCAATATCTATAAGGACAAACAAGGCATTTATAAAATGAAAGATTTTGGCAACGATACTTTTAGGGGTGACTGTTTTTTCTTAGTAGGTTACCTCTATCAATTGGATTGCCGAAATGCCTCTGACTTTATTGAAATCCTAAAAATTATCAATCGAGATTTACATCTGGGTTTAGAGGAATCCACCTCTATAATTACACAAAAACCTCCAATACCTCCCACTATCACCATAGAAAGTACTATCCCAGAAACCAAAAAATCTATCTCTTATCAATTTACCCAAAAACCTTTTACCCAAGAAGAGTTAGCCTATTGGCAGAAATACGGCATCACCCAAGAAATCCTAAACAAATACAACGTGATCTCTCTGCAAAGCTATTCAAGCACCAATAAAGACGGCAAACCTTACACTATTGCCTCCACCTATAATGAGTGGATGTTTGCTTACCTTTTTAAAAAGCATTTAAAGGTCTATCGTCCCTTTTCTAAACTGCGTTTTCTCTATGGAGGTAATCCCGAAAACTATTGCTTTGGTGAGTCTCAGCTACCTCTACAAGGCGACATTCTTTTTATCACCGCAGGCGAAAAAGATGTAATGAGCTTAGCCAGTAGAGGCTTTTCGGCTATCTGTTTTAATAGTGAAACAGTTCTCATTCCTTTACAAAAACTCCAAAAGCTAAAAATGAGATTCCGACATTTAGTCCTTTTGTTCGATAGCGACGAAACAGGAAAAAGAGCCTCCTTAGAGCAACAAGCCCAATTAGCACCTTTAGAAGTATTTCGTTTGGTCTTACCTCTTTCAGGCACTAAAAGGGATAAAGATATATCTGATTATTTTGCGCAAGGCAAAACGGGTAGAGACCTATTACAACTCTTTTATCAGACCCTTAGCAAACACTATGAAGAAAGCCTATCCCTACTTAAAAACTGCGAAATTCAATGGGATAAACCTCCCCAAAAACAAGAGACTATCATCTCGATTGGCAAAACTCCTGTGGGGGTGCAGAGTAGTTTATTGGGTATTACAGGAGGCGAAGGTACAGGCAAAAGTCATTATGTAAGTGCCCTCATTGCAGGTTGTCTTAACAGTAAGAACCTACCTATTGACACATTGGGCACAACGCTACTGCCTTGCCCCAAAGATAAAGTGGTGCTATTTTTCGATACAGAACAGTCTCAAGACCAACTCTATCAAAACATCAGCAAACTGCTTAAAAGAGCTAAACTAACCTCTCTTCCTGATTTGCTACACGCCTTTTGCCTCACCCAACTCCCTCGCAGAGAGCGATTAAAGGTCATTCGTGAGGGCTTAGAGAGTTTTTACTACCAATGTGCAGGAGTGCATTTGGTGGTCATCGATGGCATAGCCGACCTTATTGGAGCTGTGAATAATGAGCAAGAAAGTGTGGAACTCATAGAAGAGCTTTACCTTTTGGCAGGTAATTACAAAACCTGTATTGTATGTGTGTTACACCTCACCCCCAGCGGACTTAAACTCCGAGGTCATTTAGGCTCTGAACTACAACGCAAAGCAACAGCAGTGCTTTCTATCGAAGGGGAGAAGAACAGTCCTATCTCAGCGGTCAAACCGATGAAAATACGCAATGGCAGTCTTAGCGATACCCCACAAATACTTTTTAGATGGAACAATGAGCTGGGAATGCACAGTTATGTAGGTAATCAGAAAAACGAAGACCAAAAACCCAATAAAGCCAGTACCTTAGCCTCGTTAGTTTCTCCTCTTTTTAAAGAGCGAACTTTGTGGACAGTCCAAGAGCTGAACATAGAAATTCAAAAACGAACTGATGTAAAGGAACGCACCGCAAAAGGTTATATCCGCACCTTAAAAGAAATGGGCATTTTAGTTCCTCAAGAGGGAAATGACCAACTCTTAGGAATGGGCAGTGTGCTAAAAGAACTTTTGGAGGATAACAAGAACTCACAAGGATAAGAAGAACTTTTAGATGTTCTAAGATTAAGACCTAACAATCGAAATATTAAACAAATATAAATATAAAAAATGGAAATCGACAGAATAGAATTTATAGCGTGGATGGAACGCATTATGGATCGTTTTGATTTGCTTAAAGAGCAAATAGACAAAGCCGAAAAACGCAAAAACAGCTTGGATGGTGAGGAACTCTTGGATAATCAAGACTTGATGCTCACCTTTAAAATCTCTGCACGTTCCCTGCAAAGGTATCGCTCCAATGGCAAACTGCCTTATTATACCATATCAGGCAAAATATACTACAAGCTCTCGGATGTACATCAATTTATCCGAGAACATTTCAGTGTGCCAGTAACAGCTTTAAAAGCCAAAAACGGAAATACTATGCCTAAAAAGGACAGCCTCTCTTAGACGTCTTACAAAGGGAGTAATTTTACCCCCAAATTAAAAAAGATGTTTAAATAATGGCAGAAAATCAACACGCCGATACGGCAAATTACGACAATCAAATCCCAGTGGATGAACAACTATCTGATATCCTACTGGTATTTGACAAAGAAGAAAAACAGCTTAAGGCTGTAAAAGGAATTGATGAGAAAGGAGAGTTAAAAACGGCTCCTGCTGACAGCAAATCCTTGGATGACTTTATGAAAGTAGACAAGCAAGGTAATATGCTATCTAATTTCTTTAGCAACTTTATGCGTCAAGTCCAGAACCCTTCTCGTTTTTCTTTCTTTAAAATACCGATAGAAAAATCGGTAAATACGATAGAAAAACTCCAAAACCATTTGGCAAAGCTCACTGAAAAGGGTAAGGAATACCTCAAGAAGTACGAAGTATCTCCTGAGCAGTATATCAAACAAGAGCAAAAAGCAGCTACTCTAAAACAAGAAGGAGAGACTGCCGTTGCTCAGACCCCTCCTGAAGCTCCTGCTCAAGCACAAGTACAAGAAGCTCCTGCTCAAGTGCAAGCACAAGAAGCTCCTGCTCAAGTGCAAGCACAAGAAGCTCCTGCTCAGGCACAAGCACAAGAAGCTCCTGCTCAGGCACAAGCACAAAGTACTCCTGCCCAAGAGGAACTCAAGTACAACCCTGATGCTATTGATTGGGAAACGTTACAAAATTTAGGGGTGAGTCGAGAGTCTTTAGAGAAGAGGAACCTATTAGAGCCCCTCTTAAAAGGTTATAAAACCAATGAGCTGGTGCCTATTAGTTTCAATTTAGGTTCTACAGTAACCCGTTTTGATGCTCGTCTGTCCCTAAGGGAAGTTGATGGAAAAGTAGCAGTAGCCATTCACGGGATGCGTAAGGAACCACAATTGGATTATCCTTTCTTTGGTCACGAGTTTTCAGAAGAGGATAAAAAGAACCTGCTTACCACAGGAAATATGGGACGTACAGTTGAGCTTACCAATAGTAAAACTCAAGAGAAAATCCCTTCTATTATCAGTATTGATAGGCTCACCAATGAAATCATTGCCTTGCGCAGTGAACATATCAAAGTCCCCGATGAAATCAAAGGAGTCAAACTCTCCCAGGAGCAAAAACAAACGCTCAAAGAAGGCAAGCCTCTGTTTGTCGAGGGAATGACCTCTAAAAAAGGAGAGCCTTTTAACGCAACCGTGCAGTTCAATGCCGACAAGCGTTATGTGGAATTTCTCTTTGAAGACAAAGCTCCTAAACTTGCTAATCAAGAGAAACTCACTGAGGCTCCTACAGTCATACGAGGAGTAACTCTTACCGAAGAGCAACACAAGGAACTGAGCAAGGGTAATCCTGTTTATTTAGAAGGCTTACAGAGCAAAGCAGGTAAAACTTATAGCGGTTATTTTACTTTTGACAAGGACAAAGGCAAGGTAGAGATGAGCTTTAACAATCCTCAAAAGGACATTACTGATAAAGTTTCTTCTAACAAACAAAAAGCTGAAACTTCTAAAGCTAAAGAAGAAAAACGCCCTCAAAAGCAATCAGAAAAAACAGCTCAAAAAGAAACTAGTAAGAAGTCCAAGGGACGCAAAGTATAACTCTAATTTTTAACCTCAATACACGTAGAAAAATGAAAGTTATATTAGCAGAAAAGCCCAGTGTGGCAAGAGAGATTGCCGCTATAGTGGGGGCAAGTGAAAAACAAGATGGATATTTGTTAGGTAATGATTATGCTGTTACTTGGGCTCTAGGGCATTTGGTGCAATTAGCCCTCCCAGAGGCTTATGGTTGTGTAGGATTTCACAGAGAACACCTACCCATTTTACCTCATCCCTTTGTGCTGGTACCCAAGCAAATCGCTGAAGATAAAAAAGGCTACAGGTCAGACCCTATGGCTTTGAAACAGCTTAAAATCATTGATAGCCTTTTTAAGAAGTGTAGTTCCATTATTGTCGCCACCGATGCAGGTCGTGAAGGAGAACTGATCTTCCGCTATATCTATGAATATTTGCAATGTCAAAAACCTTTTCAAAGGCTTTGGATTAGCTCCTTAACCGAAAAAGGTATCAAAACAGGACTTGCCAATCTGCAAGAAGGAAGTGCTTTTGATTTGTTGTATGCCTCTGCTCAAAAGCGTAGTGAGGCTGATTGGCTGGTGGGTATCAATGCTACCCAAGCCCTGAGTATAGCCGTAGGTGAAGGGATTTATTCCTTAGGTAGGGTGCAAACACCTACCTTAGCAATGGTTTGTAAAAGATTTTTAGAGCACACACATTTTCAAAAGAAACCTTTTTACCAATTGCGACTCAAGCACCAAAAAAGCTATACTGATTTTTTCAGTATCTCAGCTAAAATTGAGGATAAAAAGGAAGCTGAAGCCTTACAAAAACAATTAGAAAAGTCTCCAATGGCCGAGGTGATTTCCACTGAGAAAGAAGTGGTAAAAGAACAACCTCCTTTGCTCTATGATCTAACAGGTCTTCAGAAAGAAGCTAATAAAAAATGGAACTTTTCAGCCGATGAGACCCTGCAAATCGCTCAAAGTCTCTACGAACAAAAATACATTACTTACCCACGTACTGGTAGTAAGTACATCTCAGAGGATGTATGGGAAGAAATCCCACAGCTGATACGTTTGTTACAAGAAAGTGAGGCATACGCTAACGAAGCTAGACTTGTAAAAATTGGGGCGCTGAATAAGAAGATGGTTAATGATTTGAAAGTAACAGACCATCACGGACTTCTTATTACCGAGCGCTTTCCTACCAACCTTACAGCAAAAGAAAACACTATTTACAAAATGATTGCCACCCGACTTTTGGAAGCGGTATCTGAACCCTGTGTAAAAGAAGTGCAAAAGACTCTACTGGAGGCTCTGCACACTGACTTCTTGGTAAAAGGTGTTCAAGTGTTACAAGCGGGTTGGCGCGCTATCGGTGGTTTTTACTCTGATGAAACTGCCAAAGACAGTGAAAAAGACAATGAAGGTGATAGCAATCAAGTGCTGCCTGAACTTGTACAAGGAGAAAGTATAAAGATTAAAGCCGTTGAAATCCTTTCTAAAACTACCCAACCTCCCGCTTTATATACCGAATCAGGACTGTTGGGGGCTATGGAAACAGCAGGAAAGACCTTAGAAGATAAGGCGCAACGTGAACTATTGCAAGGAGCAGGTATAGGTACTCCAGCCACACGTGCCGCTATTATCGAGACGCTTTTAAAGCGTAATTATATTGAGCGCAAACAAAAGTCTCTTATTCCTACCGATAAAGGAATGCAGGTATATCAGTGGGTAAAATCACTTACTATAGCCGATGTTGCCCTTACAGGCGAATGGGAAAGTCAATTGCAAAAGATAGAACAAGGAGAGCTCTTTCCCGATAGTTTTTCTTCGGATATGGAAGCCTATACCCGTAGTCTTACTGATACGTTTTTGGCTATGGATATACCCCAGAGAGAAAAACTCAAAATCACCTGTCCTAAATGCAGAAATGCTTCCTTATTACTGTTTGAAAAGGTAGCCAAATGTCCTGATGAGGACTGTGGTTATGTGCTTTTTAGGAATGTATGTGGCAAACCTCTTACTGATGAGCTGCTCAAAACGCTCTTTGAAAAAGGAAAAACACCTCTGATAAAAGGAATGAAAAGCAAATCAGGCAGCACTTTCGATGCCTATATACGTTTGAAAGAAAATGGTGAAACTGCCTTTGAGTTTCCTGAGAAAACTTCCAAAAAGCGAAAATACTAACAAAGGTTAGGTAAACTTTCAGTAAAGAAAGTCTGTGAGCTAACACAACTGATTATGTACCATAGCCTAAGTGAAGTTTAGTCCTCCTGTTGATAACTTTTGTTTCAATATATTTGCTCTTTAGAAATAATATAGTACTTTTGCAAATGTTTTGCAACGATATATATTTTCAATATGAAGGGACTAACCATACGAAAGTGGATACAATCATTGGAGGAAAAGGGTATTTATAGCTTTTCTATGCAGGAGCTAAAAGAGGTGTTTCCTCTCCTTAAAGAAAAAACTATTCTCAATACTTTAGGGACACTTAAAAAGCAAGGAAAGCTCCTACCACTTTGGAATGGTATCTATAGCATCGTCCGTTTTGTGGACATTGGTAATGCTACTGATAACAAAGCTATCAGAGAAGAGGGAAAGCCTTATTTCTACATTGAAACACTGATGCAACACCTAAAAAGGGAATACTATGTAGCCCTGCTCAGTGCAGTAGAAGTATATCTATCTCCCAAAGAGGCTTTACAGGCAAATGAAATTACAGTGATAACGTCCTTACCTCCGCTGAGAGATTCCTTTAGGGGACAAAGTAAGATTCGTTACCTTGTCAAAAAGGATATCAAAGACTTAAGAGAGATAGGAGTAAAAAGAAAAACCTTACCTTTTTCTATAGAGGAAAGAACTTTACGGGTAGCCTCTTTGGAGCTCACTGCGGTTGATTTGCTCCTCTATGAAAAAGAGATAGGAGGCATTCAAAAAGCAGTAGAGGTAATTCAAAGGATTAAAAAACATCTGAGTTGGCAAGAACTTCATACAGAGGTAATCCTCTCTACACCTATCTCTATTTTCCAGCGCTTGGGCTATGTTCTTTCTTTTATCAAGGAGGAAGAACTAGCCGAGGGGCTCAAAGAGAGAGTTCTTAACACAGGGAAAAAATTTAGAAGAACCCTTTTAAAAACAGATGTCCCTGAAAAGGGAGGAGAACCTTTTTGCCCTATTTGGAAAATCGTGGTAAATATATCTTTGCAGAACGACACTTTGTAAAAATTAAAATTTGTTGAACCCATTAAAAGTAATTTTAACAATGAAAGAAACACAAACCAAACCCCAGATCTCTGACACTACCTTAGGGTCATTGTCTTATTACGAGTTAAGACTCAAAGAGCTGTTACAAACGAGCTTTCCTAATCTTTTAGCTGATACTGTTTTTATCAAGGACAGAAGTGAGTATGCTGCGCAGGCTTACCAAGAGGCTTTTGAGGCAGGTATCAGTATTCCTGAATGTGATAAAATAGCCTCAGGAGTACTCTTCGATGGGCTCTTCTTCTCTCCCTTTGATATGGTCTTTGAGGTCGTTTCTCAGGAGTTCGACACTCAATTAGCTGATGAGGATTTGCGCCCCTTTGCTCTAAAAATCTTCCCAGAACTGGTTCCTTACTTTAAAAAGTACGAGAATGAAATCGATGAGGATTTTCAGCACTCCGCTGCCTATCAATCCCTCTACACAGAACTTACGGGTGCCATCGAACTATGGATAGAAGAAAATGGCATATCTTAAACGACTGAGCTTTAATCGCAATGCTCGTGCACTGGCATTGGCTTTCGATTTAGAGAAGCAAAAGCGCACGCTTCTAAGCCAAGAAGAGCGAGAACTCTTGCAACACTATTCAGGCTTCGGGGGATTGAAGTTTATCCTCAATCCCCACCAGTCTGAAGCTGATTTAAAGTACTGGGCAAAGGCTGACCAAGTCTTTTGGCAAGATGTAAGGAGTCTGTATGCCCTTATTAGAGAACATTCCGCTGATGAAAGGCAATACCAAAACTATGTACAAAGCCTTAGAAATTCTGTGCTAACGGCTTTTTATACCCCAATGCGTCTTACCTCGGCTATCGCTTCAGCAATAAAGGAAACAGGCGTACCTCTGCAAACAATGTTAGAACCCTCAGCAGGAGGAGGCAATTTTATCCGTGCTTTTAAAGAAGAGCACCCCTCTCTTGCGGTTACTGCTTTTGAAAAGGACTTACTCACAGGCAAGGTGCTCTCTTATCTTTACCCAGAGGAGCAAGTACATATCGATGGCTTCGAACAAATCAGCCCACTGAAAAGAAACCAGTTTGATTTGGTAACCAGCAACATCCCTTTTTCCGATACCGCTGTCTTTGATTTGAGTTACTCTCGTAGTAGTGACCCTGCTAAGGTACAAGCCTCCCGTAGGGTGCATAACTACTTTTTCTTAAAGGGTTTGGATATGGTAAAGGAAGGTGGAATCCTTGCCTATATCACCTCTCAAGGGGTAGCCGATAGCCCTCAAAATGAGATTATTCGCCAAGCGATGCTCTCCAATGCGCGCCTTGTCTCTGCTGTGCGCCTGCCTAACAATCTTTTTATTGATTATGCAGGTACATTAGCAGGCAGCGATCTTATCATCCTTCAAAAAGACAGCCAAAGAGGTACTTTAAGCCCTATAGAAGAGCAATTCTGCAATACAATAAAGCTGCCACAAGGGATGATGCAGAACGAGTATCTTTTACAAAGAGAAAACGTTATATGCACCGAAGCTCTTGCGGGTACCAACCTATACGGACAGCCCGCAATGGTCTATATTCATAATGCAGGAGTAGAAGGCATTGCTAAGGAGGTAAAAGAGAGAATTTTAAACGATTTTAAAGCACATTACCTATCCCCTGAAACAGCACAACAAAGCCAAACAACACAAATTAAGCTACAAGAGGTTAATTCACAAAAAATTGAGGTAAAGGAAATTGAGATAAAAAAGGTTGAACGGCAAGAATTTATTGAAATTGAAAGCAAAATCAACGAGCCTTCCTTTGCTATTTCCAATACTAATCTCATCTCTAAAGAGTCAAAAGAACTTAAGAATCAAAAAGTTGAACCCAAAGTCGTTCAGCTAAGTCTCTTTGATTTTCTCTCTGAGCAGGAAGCCACCGCTACTTTAGCAAGTCCTCCCAACATTTCAGCAAAAACAGTCCCTACTATACCCACAGGAGCTAAAAAGAAAACAAAGAAGAAAACAACTACCTCTCAATTAGGGAATGCTCAAAAGTTGGACTTGTTTTCTTTTACTTATCCTGTCAATCAAGGGAATGAAACAGAGGTGCTTTCAAAAGCTTCTCCTGCATTGTATTACACACCTCCTGCGGTATCATTATTAAAAGAACCTGTACCTTTTGAGGGAGAATATTTGCCTCATTTCAGAGAAGATACTTTGGTAGTACAAGCCGATACGGTGGGCTTTTTGCAAGATCTCAATAAGAACAAAACAGCTGCTACCTTTGTGCCTCTTGCGCTTTCTTCTTTGGAAAGGCAAAAAGCCATTGCCTATATCGCTCTGCGTGATGCTTATTCTGACTTGTACCATAAAGAGGCTACCACCTATACCCCTTATCCTACGGAAAGAGAAAATCTTAACGCCCTTTACGATACTTTTGTCAAGAACTATGGTCGGCTAAATAGTGCTGATAATATCAAGCTAATAAAAACCGATGCCTCAGGCGCTGAAATTCCTTACTTAGAGCGTATCAAAAACGGTGTTTATCAAAAGGCAGATATCTTTCACAAGCCTGTGGTATTCTCTCTGAGGAAGAATGAAAACATTTCTACTGAAGAGGCACTACTCACTTCCCTAAGTGAATTGGGTCGGGTGGATATTCCCTACATAGCTGAGCTTTCTAACACCAATGAGGAAGAAGTCAAAGCACAGTTACAGGGCAAACTCTTTTACAATCCTATAGAAGACGAATACCAAATTGCCCAAAAGTGGCAAGCGGGGGATGTCTTTACTAAAATCAAAGCCGTAGAAGCATATCAAAATACTCACCCTGAACATCCTAAGCAATCAGAAATTGAGCACGCTTTAGAGGGACTCAGGCAGGTAATTCCTACCCCTATTCCTTTTGAAGAGTTGGATTTTAACTTGGGAGAGCGTTGGATCTCCCCACAAATCTATAGTGATTTTGCCTCTTCGCTTTTCGATACCAAGGTAGGTGTGCAATACAGCGCTCAAACCGATGAGTTTTCAGTGGAATGCCGACAAAAAAACTTACATATCTGGGAGAAATACGCTGTAAAAAGTGAGAGCAGAACCTACGATGGTATTGCCCTCTTCAAAAACGCCTTGGTAAATACCACCCCTGATATTACCAAGAAAATAAAGATAGACGACAAGGAAGTCAAGGTGCGCGATATGGAGGCAATCCAACTGGCAAACAGCAAGATTGATGAAATACGCAATGCTTTCCCTCTGTGGCTCTTAGAGCAGAGTCAGGAGTTTAAAGACCGCTTAGCTCAGCAGTACAATCAGTCTTTTAACTGTTTTGTACGTCCGCAATATGATGGTTCTTTTCAGTCCTTCCCTGGACTTGATAGAGAGAGTTTAGGCATAGAG
>NZ_KN389996.1:0-7230 GCF_000213295.2 Capnocytophaga sp. oral taxon 329 str. F0087 | reverse complement strand
GTATGATAGTCAGAAAGATGCTATTTGGATGATAAAGCTCAACAATGGGGCGATTTGCGACCACGAGGTAGGAGCTGGTAAAACCCTTATTATGTGCTGTGCCGCTCAAGAGATGAAGCGTTTAGGATTGGCGCACAAGCCGATGATTATAGGGCTTAAAGCCAATGTACACGAAATAGCCGAGACCTATCGCCGTGCCTATCCTTTTGCTAAAATCCTTTACCCTGGCAAGGAGGATTTTACCCCTCAAAAGCGTTTGCGTATCTTTGGAGACATCAAAAACAATGATTGGGATTGCGTAATTCTCACCCACGACCAGTTTAAGATGATACCGCAATCCCCCGAGGTGCAACAGAGCATTTTGCAAGAAGAACTCCAAGATGTTGAAGAGAGTCTTTGGCAGTTGGAAAAACAAGGCAGTGAAGTCTCTCGTGCGATGATTAAAGGAATGTACAAGCGTAAAGAAAACCTAGAAGTAAAGCTCAAAACCTTAGAACACGACATCAATGAGCGCACCGATGATACAGTAGATTTTAAGATGATGGGCATTGATCACCTCTTGGTAGATGAAAGCCATAAGTTCAAAAACTTAATGTTCAATACAAGGCACGATAGAGTGGCGGGATTGGGAAACTCACAAGGCAGTCAAAAAGCCCTCAACCTGCTTTTTGCCTTGCGAACTATTCAAGAGCGTACGGGTAAGGATATGGGGGCTACTTTTCTATCGGGGACTACTATTTCCAATTCACTTACTGAGCTTTATTTGCTCTTTAAGTACCTGCGTCCTCAAGCCTTAGAAAAGCAACAAATTCACTGTTTCGATGCGTGGGCAGCAATCTATGCCCGCAAGACCACCGATTACGAATTTTCAGTGGCTAACAACATTGTGCAGAAAGAACGCTTCCGCTACTTTATCAAAGTACCCGAATTAGCGCAGTTTTACGCTGAAATAACCGATTATAGAACCGCAAAGGATGTTGGGATAGACAGACCCGAAAAGAACGAAATTTTACACAATATACCTCCTACACCCGATCAAGAGGTATTCATTCAAAAACTAATGGAGTTTGCCAAAACGGGTAATGCAACCCTCTTGGGGCGTGCGCCACTATCCGAGTCCGAGGAAAAAGCCAAAATGCTTATTGCAACTGATTATGCCCGTAAAATGTCCTTAGATATGCGAATGATCTCCGATAAGTACGAAGATCATCCCGATAACAAAGCCTCTCATTGTGCGATGAAAATCAATGAATATTATCAAAAATACAAAGCACAGAAAGGCACTCAGTTTGTCTTTTCTGATTTGGGTACTTACAAGCCCAACGAGTGGAATCCTTACACTGAAATCAAACGCAAATTAGTAGAAGACTATGGTATTCCTGCCCACGAAATCCGTTTTATCCAAGAGGCTAAAAACGATAAAATGCGCAAACAACTCATCAGCGACACCAACGAGGGCAAGATACGGGTACTCTTTGGCTCTACCGATATGCTTGGCACAGGGGTCAATGCACAGAAAAAAGCCGTTGCTGTACATCACTTGGATACCCCTTGGCGACCCAGTGACCTGCAACAAAGGGACGGACGTGCCATTCGCAAGGGCAATGAAGTGGCCAAATATTTTGCTGATAATAAGGTGGATGTGATTATCTATGCCGTTGAAAAATCTTTGGACTCTTACAAGTTCAATCTACTATTTAACAAACAGCTCTTTATCGACCAGCTTAAAAACAATAAGTTAGGTAAACGAACCATTGATGAGGGAGCTATGGACGAAAAGTCGGGAATGAACTATTCTGAATATGTAGCTATCCTTTCAGGAAATACCGATTTGCTCGAAAAAGCAAAGTTAGAAAAGAAGATTGGGGCTTTAGAGAGTGAAAAGCAAACGTTCTTACGCTCTAAATACACCTCTAAAAACCGTTTAGATAACCTCTGTAGCGATTTGAAAGCCCTACAAGATCGCTTGTATCGTTTTCAGACGGATTGGCAAAACTTTTCAGATAAAGCTGTACGCCGAGAAGATGGCTCGGTAGTCAATGCCTTGCGCTTGGATGGCTTAGAGGAAAAGAGCAGTGTAAAGCAGTTAGCGCAAAAGTTACAGGACTATGCCCAAAACGCTCGTACCAAAGGCGAATATCAAGAAATAGGAAGTATCTATGGTTTTCAGATATTAGTTAAGACTGAAGTCTCTAAAAAAGACGAACTTGACCTAAAAGAAAATCGTTTTTTTGTACAAGGGGAAGGAGGTATCAAATACACCTACAACAACGGACGATTGGCAAGCGACCCTAACCTTACTGTGATGAATTTTGTCAATGCCATTGAGAAAATCCCTGCAATAATGGAAAAGGAAGAAAAAGAGATTGCTCTTGTTCAAAAGGATATTCCTCTTCTAAAGGAAATCATCGAAAAAGTATGGGGCAAAGAAACACAGCTCTCCGAGCTTAAAACTGAGCTCTCAGCCCTCGATAGGAAAATACAACTTTCACTATCCTCCGATACTCCACAAGAGGCACAAGAAGGAGCCGAAAAACAAGAGGTACAAGAGGCAGAAGAACTCAATAAAGAGCTATCACAAGAGAGTCAAAAAAGCGAAACTCAAGAAGCCCCAACTCCCACGAAGGAGTTTGTAAGAGAGACTCTTAACAGAAATTCACGAGGCTTTAAAATGTAACGTTCATTCCTTTAATACTTGTATATCTCCATTTTGAAAACCAGCAAAACATCAGTTCTGCTGGTTTTCTTTTTTCTTTTACTCTTACTTGATAAATAAGGGATTGCAAATAATTTTGCAAGGATCTTGTGAAAATAGTTTTATTTTTTGTTTGGCTGTTTCACAAAAAAATACTAATTTGCACCGCAAAGAGAAATTTTAGCCAAAAATAGGCTGACATAATAAAAAAAAACAATATTATATGAATCATAAATCTACTGGTTTCCTCCCTAAATTTGACCCTAAAATCTATTGGAGTTTTGGAATTCTCCTTTGTCTTGGTATTTTCTTATTCATTTTTCAATGCTCTCGTCACGTAGACTGTCAGGAGGCTAACTTCTATGTCTTTGCAGATAACTATGCGGTGAAGGAAGTAATTGAGTTTGGTGATAAAACCAAAAATGCCAAATTGTGGAAATGGGATTTTGGCGATGGGTCTCCTGCAGATTTTAGGCAACGCACTTTCCATACCTATGAAAAGACAGGTGAATATATCGTTACTCTTACCATCAATGGCTCTTGTACGTCTCAAAAAGTGCTTACTATAACCTCTTTGAACCAACAAATAGGTTATTTGCCTATTATCAAAGCCCCTGATGTTGTCTTCTTAGGAGAGACTATTAATTTTATAGGGCAAAAACAAGGAGGTATTTCTTTTGAGTGGAGTTTTGGAGAGACTTCAGCCACCGATGCCATTGGAGATTCAGTAACTTATAAGTTTAAACGTGTGGGACAAAAAAAAGTAACCCTCATTGTTAATGGTGATTTAGACCATATTGCTACCAAAACCATTTATGTAGCTCCCAAACACGTAGTAGCTAAAGATCCTATTGATATGGAAAGCTATGAATACGAACAGCCCCATAGTGATTTTTCACTGCCTATGGGCAAAGCACAGAAAGACCCTTTGGTAGATATGCTCACCAATATTCCCGTTGCTCCTAAAGACCCTAAGCAAGAGGAAACACCTTCTCCTACCAATAAAGTACCTGATATTTCTAATGAGCAATTTATCTTACTTCTTAACGGGGTCGCTTCACAAGCTAAGACAAAAGATGATTTTAAAGAATATCTTTGCGAGAATTACCAAGTGCCTGTAGTTATCAATGACGATAAAATTGTACCCTTTGTACAGTTTTGTAAAGAGATTTCTGGAAAGAAAATAAAAATAGAAACATTACGTCTGCAAAAAGACGTTAATAATACTTGTATCCAAAATATCCACATTTACTACAGAGTAAAAGGAAAGATATTCTGGAAGAAAGGATGATAATAATTTAAAAATATAAACAATTATGAGTTCAACAACACTTTTTGAAATACCTTTTTCAGAGTTCCAATTGAAGAATTCTGTATCATCAGCCTTACAACAAAGTTTAAACAACCCTACTAAATTTTCTATTGAAAGTAATTTAGAAGCGGTTGTTAGAAGTTATATGCAGGAAAATTTAAAAAATGTAAGATTGGGGAGTCAATGTGAAAATTGTCCTCCAAATAATGGACTAAGAACTAATTTTTTGATTACTCTACAAATACAAATAGATTACAAGATAAGTTTTAAAGCAGGAGTACACGCTGGTTTAGAGTATCGCTTTGGTGATTTTTACAGTAATCAGTCGTTAAATTTTTCATTTTACAATTCAGGATTAGGAACACCTATCTATGATAATAGTAAAGAAAAACAAATGGTAGTAGTAGATGCAACTATTTATTTAGGAGCAGGGATAGGTAAAGGAGAGGCAGACGCAATGAATCAGTATATTATCAATTATGATACCCCAATTCCTGTGTCAAACACTTTTAAAAATTCAGGTAGTTATGGAGCTGCTTTTACTTGGAACTCTGCTGTAAATCAAAAATTTAACTTAGGAGATGTTCAACGAATGGGAGTTTGGAACTTTAGGTCTGGAGATTTTGGTTTAAGTACCTATAATGATTCAAAAAAAGGATATATTGGAGGTGGTACCGATCATGGAAATACAGGAGGTATTACACTAAGTTTCAATATTGCAAATTGGGGAAATTTGGAATTAGGTTATCAAAATTTTACAGGGAAGTATAATGAAACAGGAGCCCCAGAACAAAAAATGAAATATTTAAACTATTTAAGAAAAGAAAAAGTGATAACTAAGGATGTATTTAAACAAAAAATAGAAGAGTTATTAGAAAAATCTCCTTACCATTCTCAAGATAATTACCAAAAAAGTCTTAATCGTGCTTCTAATTTTTTAAGATTTCAAAAAGATAAAAACTCCATTCGTTTAGATGTAGAAAGTAAAGGTTGGTTTCAAAATAGTATTCACAATAAAATAAAAGACTCTAAATTTGAATATGATAACCCTAAACCAATAAATTTATGGAAAGAAGATACATTTTAGTATTAGCATTGTTAGGGTTATTTTGTAATAGTTGTATCTATTATGATTTGTATTTTAACAGAAATTACTATCGTCCTGAACAGGGAGCAAGTTCACGCCCCATTCTACCTCATTTTCGTTTAGCAAAACCAGAGCCTTATCGCTTAAAGACAGAAGATCTGATTGATACAACTGTAATTTATGTTAGGAAATATAAAATTTTAGAAGAAGATGAAATCTATTTTCTCAGATTTTTTGGTAATGGTAGGGTTGCATCAGGTTTTTTAACAAAAGATAGTTTAAGCTACAATAATATCAAAAGAAGTGTAGCGGGATATTATCGAATGCGTAGTCCTATGGAATTAGAGTTACAACAATTTTTAGCCTATAGCATAACTCATGCTTCTTATGAATATAGTCGTGGTATTATCAAAGGAGATACTATTTTTCTTTTTCCTTATGCTAAGAAAAAAGAAAAATTATCAGAACCTTTAATAAACAATGGTAAATGGAAAGGCAAAAAAAATAGTAATTGTGCGATTTATATCAAACAAAAAGTAGATACCCTTACAGGCACTCCTGACTGGTAAAGCAAACATATTCACTTAACAAATAAATATAAAAAAACAATGGAAGAAAAGAAATTGAGCTATACCCCAGAGGTTATTAAAGCATTGGAGATAGCACAGAAAATAGCTCGTGAAAATATGAATGCTCGTTACTCTGGCGGACACTTGTTAAAAGCTCTTCTCAACAGAGATTTACCACTTTTAAAGCTCTTGGAATCTAAAGGTGTCGATGTGTTCTATTTAGAAGAATGGGCTGAAGTGCGCATTGAGGAAGCTCTAAAAGCCACCAACACTTATTCCTGCGACCCCGATGAAGTGATAGACACTATCTTCACTGAAGCAGAAGCTATTCGGGAAATTTTAGATGAGGAGGAAATCTCCTTATGGGATGTATTTGTAGCATTGAGTACTCAGGGAGTAGCTTTTAATTTCGACCAAATGAAAACCTATCCTGTAACTCGTGCCGAACTCTTAGAAACGCCCCCTTTTCTTGCTACCTCTGCCGAAAAACCTTTTTCTTCTGCTCCTCTTTCTTCCACAGCTAAAGGGTTTTTGCAAAAATATTGTGTTGATAAAAAAAATGTCCTAAAAGCTAAAGCCTCAAAAGAAATACCTGTTGGCAGAGTTGCCGAAACTCAAAAAATTACTGAAATACTGTGCAGATTTAGCAAACAAAATGTGCTTATCATAGGCGATTCAGGTATAGGAAAAACTACCCTTATCAATAGTTTTGTGCAGAAGGTTATAGCGGGTCAAGTCCCCGATGTGTTGTCTAACATAGCCATATTTGAATTGGATATGGGAGCCCTCATAGCAGGAGCTTCCTATAAAGGAGAGATAGAAGACCGTATCAAGAACATAGCCCAAGAACTCAAGCAATATCCTAAATCAGTACTTATCATTGAGGAATTACACGCACTTTTAGGTAACTCTTTTGATTCCTCTATGGCAAATCTACTTAAAAGTGAACTTACCAAAGGACTCACTGTCATAGGCACTTCTACTATTGATGAATTTACCAAGAAAATAGAAAAATCGGGTTTAGAACCTTTGTTTGAAAAGGTAGAATTGCAAGAAAGTGATGATGAAACCCATTTTAGAATGTTGCGTCAAACGCTTTCAACTTACGAAAACCACCATCATATAGCCATAACCGATGAGGCAATTTGGGAAGCCATACGCCTTTCTAAAAGGTATTTAAAAGAAAAAAGTCTGCCTGCCTCAGCGATAGACCTCATAGACCATACAATGTCAGTTGTGAAAACAGCAGGAGCATCTTTCTTAAAAGAAAAAAATGCCTTGCTTACACAAATAATTCACTTGGAGGACAATACACAAGGTTTTACAGAAGAACAACGCAAAAAGAACGCTGCTTGGTTATTGAATGATATCAAACAGCGCATTCCCTTTTTATTAGATGCCTCTACCCTTTTAGAAGAGGAACAAACTACTACTTTTGAAACTGCTGATAGCCTATTGAGCTATGGACGCAAACTCATTACCGAAGCTGAAAAAGTAGCTCAAGAAAAACGTTCTCACATCACCGAATGGGACTTAACCGTACTCATCTCTCAAAAAACGAATATTC
>NZ_KN389995.1:36857-51365 GCF_000213295.2 Capnocytophaga sp. oral taxon 329 str. F0087 | reverse complement strand
TTTAGCGCAGATGGTACTACGCAAGTGGGAGAGTATGTCGCCGCCTTCTTATAAAAAGAGCAATCTAAATAATTAGATTGCTCTTTTTTGTTTTAAATTTTAAATTGATAAACAGATATGAGAGTAGTAATTCAAAAAGTAACACAGGCTTCAGTAAGTATAGAAAATCAAATAGTAGCCTCTATAGATAAAGGCTTATTTGTCTTAGTAGGTATAGAAGATACTGACACTAATGACGATATAGCGTGGCTATCAGCTAAAATAGTCAATTTGCGTGTTTTTGACGATGATAATGGGGTAATGAATCTCTCGGTAAAAGAAGTGGAGGGAGAGGTGCTTATAGTGTCTCAATTTACCTTGCACGCCTCTACTAAAAAAGGCAATCGTCCTAGTTATATAAAAGCTGCTCGTCCAGAGGTAGCCATACCTATTTACGAAGCCTTTATAAAGCAAGTAGAAAGTCTGTTAGGCAAAAGAGTGCCTACAGGGCAATTTGGTGTGATGATGCAGGTCAGCCTATGCAATGATGGACCGGTTACCATTCTTATAGACACCAAAAATAAGGAATAAAAAAAGCCCCGAAGATAGTCGAGGCACTAAATGTTTTCACAACGGAATAATCCTTATTGTGAATTGCTTTCAAATTCTGCGACAAAAGTAAGTATAATATTTTTAATGTACAAATCTTTTTTTAATTTATTTTTACTTTTTATTTCTTTTTGTTATTTTTGCCTCACCAAATTACAAAACAATGAAAAATATACTTGGATTAGATTTGGGTACCACCTCAATAGGTTTTGCCCATATCGTAGAAGATGAAAATAAAGAAAAATCAGAGATTAAGGAATTAGGAGTGCGTATTGTTTCTTTAGCCACAGATGAACAATCCGACTTTGAAAAAGGAAAATCAATTAGCACTAATGCAAATAGAACCCTTAAACACGGAGCAAGGCTAAATCTTGATCGTTATCAACAAAGGCGAAAATTTCTCATAGATTTATTGCAGAAAGCAAATCTAATTACTTCTGCCTCTATCTTGGCTGAAAATGGCAAAAATACCACACATTCTACTTGGCAATTGAGAGCTAAAGCCGTTACCGAACGTATTGAGAAAGAAGAGTTCGCTAGAGTATTACTAGCTATTAATAAAAAAAGAGGCTATAAGAATAGCAGAAAAACAAAAACTGAAGATGAAGGACAAGCAATAGATGGAATGGCTATAGCAAAGTGCCTCTATGATGAAAACCTAACTCCAGGACAGTTATCGTTACAATTACTTCAACAAAACAAAAAACTCCTCCCAGATTTTTATCGTTCAGATTTACAAAAAGAATTTGACCTTGTTTGGAATTTACAAAAACAGTTTTATCCTGATATCCTAACAGATAGTTTTTACAAAGAATTGCAAGGGAAAGGTAAGGATGCTACTTCAAAAGCCTTTTCTAAAAGATATCATTTTGACACAGCTGAAAACAAAGGTTCTAAAGAATCTGTTCGTTTGCAAGCCTATCAGTGGCGTGCGGAGGCTATATCTAAACAACTTTCAAAAGAAGAAGTAGCTTATGTCTTAACCGAAATCAATAATAATTTGAACAACTCAAGTGGCTATTTAGGCGCTATTTCCGATAGAAGTAAAGAACTCTATTTCAATCGTCAAACAGTAGGGCAATACTTGTATGCACAGCTTCAAGAAAATAGACATAATAGTCTTAAAAATAAAGTATTTTACCGTCAGGATTACTTAGATGAGTTTGAACGCATTTGGGAAACTCAAGCTTCATTTCACAAAGAATTGACAGATGAACTTAAAAAGCAAATCCGTGATGTGGTAATTTTCTATCAACGTAAACTTAAATCTCAAAAAGGATTGGTATCATTTTGTGAGTTTGAGAGCAAAGAAATTGAGATAGAAAAAGACGGAAAAGCTATAACTAAAAGCATAGGAGCTCGTGTTGTCCCTAAATCCTCTCCTCTATTTCAAGAATTTAAGATTTGGCAAATACTCAATAACGTTACCTGTAAGAGAAAAGGAATTAGAAAAAAGAAATCATCTGCTAAATCTACTGAATTAGACCTATTCAATGAACCCTCTCAATCAATTTTTAGTTTGGATATGGAGTGCAAGCAACTCCTTTTTGACGAACTGAACCTAAAAGGAGACCTAAAATCGGATAAAGTACTGAAATTATTAGGCTATTCTCCTCAAGAATGGGAAATCAACTACAATCAATTAGAAGGAAATCGTACTCAAAAATCACTCTATGAAGCGTATTTAAAAATTATTGAAATAGAAGGTTATGAGGTGAAAGATATTTTACAAATAAAATCTACAAAAGACGATTGGTCTTTAGATGAATCTCCTCTTTCAGCTTCCGAAATTAGAGAAAGAGTAAAGGTTATCTTCCAAACATTAGGAATATGTACTAAAATCCTTTATTTTGACCCTCTTTTGCCTGTAAAAGAGTTTGAACAGCAGTATTCCTATCAGTTGTGGCATTTGCTTTATTCTTATGAAAGTGATGATTCTACTTCTGGAAATGAAACCCTTTACCGAATCTTAGAAAAGAAATACGCTTTTAAGAGGGAACACGCTACAATACTCGCCAATGTAGCCTTGCAAGATGACTACGGTAGCCTATCTACTAAAGCTATCCGCAAGATATACCCTTATATAAAAGAAAATCAGTATAGCACAGCTTGTGAATTGGCAGGTTATAAGCACTCTAAACTATCTTTAACCACAGAAGAGTTAGAGGCTCGTGAACTGAAAAATATCATTCCACTACTTAAAAAGAATGCTTTGAGAAATCCTGTAGTTGAGAAAATTCTCAATCAGATGATCAATGTAGTGAACGCTTTAATTGAGAAAAACAGTGAACGAGATGCTGAAGGGAAAATTACAAAATATTTTCATTTCGATGAAATTCGCATTGAATTAGCTCGTGAATTGAAGAAAAATGCCCAAGAAAGGTATGAAATGACCCAAAATATCAACAAAGCTAAATTAGAACATCAAAAGATTAGCGAAAAACTTCAGAAACAGTTTGGCATCAAGAATCCTACTAAATCTGATATTATTCGTTATCGCTTGTATCAAGAATTGGAACACAATGGCTATAAAGAACTATATACCAACACCTATATAGCCCCCGATGTATTGTTTAGCAAGAATATAGATATAGAACATATTGTCCCTAAAGCTCGTGTGTTCGATGATAGTTTTTCCAACAAAACATTAGCTTTCAAAGAGTTTAATATCAAAAAAGGAGAATCTACAGCTTTTGATTATATCACCTCTTTAAACTGTGAAGGAGAACTCAATCAATATCTCACCAGAGTAGAGAATGCTTATAAAACAAAAAGCATTTCACTTACTAAATACAAGAATTTACTCAAAAAAGCCTCTGAAATAGGTGATGGCTTTATCAATAGAGACCTGAGAGATACTCAGTACATAGCCAAAAAAGCTAAAGAAATACTTTTCCAAGTAACTAAAAATGTGCTGTCTACCTCAGGAAGTATCACCGATAGATTGCGCGAAGACTGGGGCTTGGTCGATGTGATGAAAGAGCTAAATATGCCTAAATATCAGTCATTAGGACTCACAGAAGTAGAAGAACGCAAGGATGGCAATAAAGTAACTGTAATTAAGGATTGGACAAAGCGCAATGACCACCGTCACCACGCAATGGATGCCCTTACAGTGGCTTTCACCAAACCTTCATACATACAATACCTTAATCATCTCAATGCTCGAAAAGACGAGAATAACAAAAATTATTCGGTTATTTTAGCTATCGAGAAAAAAGAAACAATTAAAGTCCCAATTAATAATGGTAAGAATAAGAGAGTTTTTATAGAGCCTATACTTAACTTTAGACAAGTAGCCAAAAAACACCTCGAAGAAATATTCATTTCGCACAAAGCAAAGAATAAAGTAGTTACCAAAAATATAAATAAACCTGCTGGTACTGACAAACAACAAATCACACTCACTCCAAGAGGTCAGCTACACAAAGAAACTATATATGGTAAATACCAATATTATGTCAATAAAGAAGAAAAGGTAGGCGTAAAGTTTGATGAAAGAACTATCACAAAAGTCTCTAATCCTCTTTATCGCGAAGCATTGCTGAAAAGACTGCAAGCTAATGACAACGACCCTAAAAAAGCCTTTGCAGGGAAGAACGCACTATCTAAAAACCCTATTTATTTAGATGAAGCAAAAACTAAAACTTTACCAGAAAAAGTAAATCTCACCTACTTGGAAGAAGACTTTTCTATCCGCAAAGATATTTCTCCTGATAATTTCAAAGATTTGAAATCTATTGAAAAAGTAATTGACCAAGGAGTAAAGCGCATTCTTATCAAGCGACTCCAAGCCTACGATAATGATCCTAAGAAAGCCTTTGTAGACTTAGAAAAGAATCCTATTTGGCTCAATAAAGAAAAAGGAATTGCGATTAAACGCGTTACTATAAGTGGCGTGAGTAACGCTCAACCTTTGCACATAGGGAAAGACCATTTAGGAAAAACTACTTTAAATAAAGAAGGGAAAGAAGTTCCTGTAGATTATGTAAGTACGGGCAATAACCACCACGTAGCTATTTATAGGGATAAAGAAGGTAATTTGCAGGAACAAATTGTCTCTTTCTTTGAAGCTGTCGTGCGAGCTCAGCAGGGGCTTCCTATTATTGATAAAAACTATAAACAAGCAGAAGGTTGGCAATTTATGTTCACTATGAAACAGAACGAAATGTTTGTATTTCCTAACGAAGCGACAGGTTTTAATCCCGCTGAAATAGACTTGTTAGATCCTAAAAATAAAAAATTGATAAGCCCCAATTTGTTTAGAGTACAAACAATATCAATTGTAAAATATGGAAATAGTGTGGTTAGGGACTTTAAATTTAGACATCATTTAGAAACAACTCTTCAAGATGATAAAATATTACAAGGAATTACTTTTCAACAGATTAAAAGTTTAGAACCCTTAAGGAATATCGTAAAAGTTCGTATTAATCACTTAGGCGATATTGTAAACATAGGCGAATATTAAAAAACTTTTTTAAAACCAATAAAACACCCTTTAAACTATGTTATACCGTTCTATTTACATTGGCAATCCAGCTCATTTAAAGTGGAAAGATGAGCAACTCATAGTCTATCTTGAATTATGATCATAGCAGAACGATATAATGCTTATAGAATTATGTGGGTATTAGTATTATACGATTTGCCAACAGAAACGAAAAAAATGCGTAGAGAAGCACAGGTTTTTCGTGATAAACTTATAAAGGATGGCTTTACGCTCTTTCAGTTTTCGATGTACATAAGACATTGCCCCAGTAGGGAGAATGCCCAAGTGCATATCAATCGTGTAAAACAAAACCTACCACAGTACGGCAATATAGCTATTATGTGCCTAACCGATAAGCAGTTTGGCGATATGGAGTTCTTCTACTGCCAAAAGGAAACAACAGCCCCCGAAACCTATGTACAATTAGAGCTTTTTTAAGAAGAATAGGAAAGAGAAAACCTCCTCTTTTGCCTTTGTTTATAAGGCAAAAGAGGAGGTTTTTCAGTGCTGTTTTTAAGTAAAACTGATTGATACTAAAATCTTTAAAAGATTGAGGATGTTATCAATCACAAAACTACAAAATTTGAAAGCAATTCACAACAAAGACTTCCCTATTTTGAATAACCTGATAGTTGTTATCAATCACAAAACTACAAAATTTGAAAGCAATTCACAACCAGTCCTTAATGTGTAGAGGGAACTGCCATGTTGTTATCAATCACAAAACTACAAAATTTGAAAGCAATTCACAACGAGCTATGTAGCTATACACAATGAGGGAGGGATGTTATCAATCACAAAACTACAAAATTTGAAAGCAATTCACAACTGCCAGCCTTGTAGCATATAGATAGCGTTAGATGTTATCAATCATTAAACTACAAAATTTGAAAGCAATTCACAACAAACCGCTTACTCCAATAATCGCGTTTGTTGTTATCAATCACAAAATTACAAAATTTGAAAGCAATTCACAACAGGCTTTTTTGAAGGGGTTTTTGCTTGAGGTTGTTATCAATCGCAAAACTATAAAATTTGAAAGCAATTCACAACCAACAAATGAATGAAACAGCAAAACAAAGTGTTGTTATCAATCGCAAAACTACAAAATTTGAAAGCAATTCACAACAACTACATCTTACAAGGCTTTGGATTTAGGGTTGTTATCAATCACAAAACTACAAAATTTGAAAGCAATTCACAACAAAAGCTGGAACGCCCTTTTGACGAGTATAGTTATTATCAATCGCAAAACTACAAAATTTGAAAGCAATTCACAACTACGTTAGGCATTATAACCTTTGCCGATGAGATGTTATCAATCGCAAAACTACAAAATTTGAAAGCAATTCACAACCTCTCGCCCTCCCTCCCGTTGGTCGGTTGGGATGTTATCAATCACAAAATTACAAAATTTGAAAGCAATTCACAACAAAGCATTAAACAAACAACAAGAGATACAAGTTGTTATCAATCACAAGACTACAAAATTTGAAAGTAATTCACAACGTTTTCTAACTTTATGAAACCCGGACAAGAGTTGTTATCAATCGCAAAACCACAAAATCTGAAAGCAATTCACAACCTGTCACCTATTTGGTATTGATTTGAAAAAGATGTTATCAATCACAAAACTACAAAATTTGAAAGCAATTCACAACTACCCAGTGGAGGACCCTCAAGCACACTTTGATGTTATCAATCACAAAACTACAAAATTTGAAAGCAATTCACAACCAACAAATGAATGAGATGAGCAAACAAAGTGATGTTATCAATCACAAAACTACAAAATTTGAAAGCAATTCACAACTTTTAGCACAAACAAGAACGTACGAAAGTTGTTGTTATCAATCACAAAACTACAAAATTTGAAAGCAATTCACAACTTTTTTTGCATAAAAAAGTTTTAATTTGTTTTATTATATAATAATTCTTATCTTTGTACTTTAATTTAAATTTTTAATTTATGGGAATTATTGCAACACTTATTATTGGCGCCATCGCAGGATGGTTAGGAGGAACTATCTACAAAGGTAGTGGATTAGGACTAATAGGGAATATCATTATTGGTGTTCTTGGGAGTAGCGTGGGGTATTGGCTTCTAGGAAGTGTATTACACATCTCTCTTGGAGAAGGATTGATTGGTTCTATCTTAACAGGAGCTATTGGAGCTATTGTTATTTTATTTTTAATAAATTTGATATTTAAAAAGAAGTAATAAGGAAATAGGAGAAATAAAAAGCCCCGAAATATTATATATTTCGGGGCTTTTTAGTATACTTTTTCTCTTAATTACCTTTTTGCGTTAGCAATCCAGGTCTTTCCATCTGTAGTATACAGAATGTACAGTGAAGATGCGTTTATTCTAATTACTTTTAAACCATCTTGCAAATCAACATTTACTAAAGTGTTATCTCCTTCTTTTTTGAAACTAACACCTTTTAGGTCTTCAATGCCATCTGAAAAACGGAAATAATAATCATTTCCTGTTTTAACAACTGTTACTGAACCATTGTCAACAGATTTTTTTTCTTTTCCTTTTAGGAAAGAAATTTCACCTTTATAGGTTCCTACAAAAAGGTCATTGTCTGCTGGGTCATCATTTTTGCTACAAGAAGCAAAAAAAACTAGTGATAAACAAATCACTGAAGCTAATGCAATAATTTTCTTCATAGTTGATTAAATTTAAAAATTAATATTAAAGTTTGATGTAATAATTATATTATTGAGATGCTTAATGCAATTTTTAAAAGATATTAATTGTAATATTTTTTTAAGAAAATATTTTTTATTTGTTTTTATTTAAATATCTTTTTGCTAAAAGTTGCATTCCGTATCCCAAAGCTATATTTAACCATCGTTTGTTGTTAAATAAAGAGCCCAAAGTATTAGCTAATAAGTTTTTTGGACTTAAACTTTCTGCTGAAGCTGATACTTGTTGTGTGAGAGATAGTCGGTCAATCTCTTTTTCTAATCGCAGTAGTCTAATCTCATTGTCAATTTCTTCAAATGATGAATAGGTTTTATTGTTCATTTTCTTCTTCGTCTTCTGGGTCAGATTTAAAATAGATTTCTGATAGTTTTTGCAATAGCGACTTCTCAATTAGTTTCCTGCGAAACAATAAAACTACTAACGATAACAATATATAGAACGCTCCTACAATAGCAAACCCTAAACCATTACTACCTAAAGCTTCACCTATAGCATAAGCAGCGGCAAGTGATAGGAAAAATAATATTAATAAGCAGGCAAAAGCATAAACAAAAAAAGTTATAAGCCCATACGAAGACTTAGCTATAAACCTGAAAACTATCATTTTATAGTAAGCAAATTGCGAATTAAAGGCTGTGTTTGCTTTTGTAGGGACTTCTACAAACGTTTCTTTAATAGAATAAATCGCCATAAAATTACTTCTTGATTTTAGCGGCTTCTTCTTTCAATGAAGCTAATTTCTTTTCTAGCAGACTAATTACATCTTCAGCTTTATTGCTTGATTTTGAAAAGAGTCTATCTACTTTTTCTTCTAAAGAACCTTTTAATTCCAAAGATTTCTCACGCACGCTCTCTGTAAGATTATCTAATTGCTCTTTAAATTCATCAGACTTGTCTCTAAGAGAGTCCTTAATTTTTTTACGTGTGTTTTTACCTTCGTCTGGCGCAAAAAGAATGCCCAAACCTACTCCGATAGCAGTACCTACTGCTAAGCCTAATACGGCATTTGCTGTTTTTGACATAGTGTTCAAATTTAATGTTATTAAATTAGTTATATAAATTAAGTATGGTGCAAAGGTATAAATAATTTTGATAAAATATATTTTTTAATAATACTTTTTAACTATAAGACATAAGAAAAACTTATTATTACTTTTTATATGTTTGTTTTTAAGAGGTTTATATATTTCTTTTAAGTTTGTTTTCCCATTGATAATCCATAAGCTAAGGATATAAAATCATTGCGATAGCCCAAATGATTGCCAGCAATATTATCCAAGGCAAACAACCTGAAAACATATGGTATAAGGCTCTAAACGCTTCGAATATTATATTATTTTTCATAACAATAATCAGTATTATTACGGTGCTAAGCGCTCTATTTTCCAATCGTAGTCTTCGGTGAGGGTGTAACGCAGACGGTCGTGTAGGCGGTTGGGGCGTCCCTGCCAGAACTCTATGCTCTGAGGGCGCACTAAGTAGCCGCCCCAATGCGCAGGACGCGGTACTTCCTTACCTTCGTATTGCATTTCTAAAGCGTGTAGTTGCTCTTCTAAGTACTCGCGTGTGGGTATTACCTCGCTCTGTGGCGATACTATAGCTCCTAATCTACTCCCCAAAGGGCGCGATTCAAAATAACCGTCAGAGGTGTTGGCGGGCACTCGCTCTGCTATCCCTTTTATGATGACTTGCCGCTCGATAGAAGGCCAAAAGAATGATAAACACAGATGCGGATTAGCTTCTATTGCCTTACCTTTTTCGCTGTGGTAGTTGGTGTAGAAGATAAACCCTTCGTAAGTGTACTGTTTGAGCAACACTACGCGCGTTTTAGGAAAACCGTCAAGTCCGATAGTGCTAACGGACATAGCATTGGCTTCGTCTATACTATCTGTTTCATCTGCTTCGTAAAACCACGTCTGAAAAAGCTGCATAGGGTTTTCAGGAGCATCTTTCTCTAAAAGCTCTCGTTTATTATAGGTTTTTCGATAATTACTTAAGTCCATTTTGTTTTTCTGCAAATATACTAATAATTTATAAATCGGCAATTAATAAAATAAAAATAAGAGGCAATAAGCACTCACTTATTACCTCTTATTTTATTACTTATCAGTTGTTTCTATTAATAGAAAGCACTTATATTTTCTTTGATAGTAGCACTATTTTCAAGCGATTTGAGTATGCCTTGTCCAGCGCGCTCTGTGCGTAGCTTCTCGATAGTCTCTGCATACGTTTTGTAATCATTAGTAGCAGGTGCTACTGATACTGATGATACTTGTATCACATATACAGCATTCTCACCATCGATAGGTTTAGAGATAGCACCTTGCTTAAGTCCAAAAGCAGCCCCGATTACTTTAGGTTCGCGTCCTTCTCCTATAAGGATAGGGTTGTTCATCGTTAGTCCGGTAGCCGTTTTTACTTCTGTTTTGTTAGCCGAAGCAATTGCTGCTAAACTGTTGCCTTTAGCTTTCTCTTTTAGTATAGCGGCTTTTTTCTCGCGTATAAGAATAGGTTTTACAAATGGCGCTACGTCTTGTACGTCGCTAAGTCCTTCTTCTCCTTGTTTCACTAATTGAGCTACTATATAGTTACCTCCGTTAGTGAATTTTTTAAGGTCTCCTACTTTTGTTTCTTTGTTGAATAGCCACTGTACTATTTGGCGGTTAGCACCAAGCCCGATGATTTGGTCGTCGTTTTTGTGTAGGTTATCTGCACGAAGCACAGTCAAGTCTGATGATTTAGCGATGTTAGAAAAATCTTTAGGATTTTGACTCGCTTTCATCTCAAAATTGCTCACTTTAGAGAAAAGTTCGTTGAGGGTAGCTTCAGAAGGCTCAACCTTGCGAGTGATAGTAGCCAACTGCACGGTAGGCGCTTTATCAGTTACTTTCACTACGTGGTAACCAAAATCAGTTTCTACAATACCTATAGTACCTACAGGGTTAGCGAAAACGAATTGCTCAAAAGGTTTTACCATAGCCCCGCGTTTGAAGAATCCGAGGTCGCCTCCGCGATAGTTAGCACCTGGCTCATCAGAATTTTCGCTTGCCAAAGCCGCAAAGTCAGCACCAGCTGCTTTAGCCTCAGCCAAAAGCGATTCAGCTTTTGCTTTTGCTTCTTCTTTAGTGCGAGTAGTATTAGGAGTAGCGGCTTGGCTACCTTTGTAAGCGATAAGTATATGGCTTGCTTTCACAGCTCCGTTAGGGTCTTTAGCTATCATACGGCTTAGTTTTAGGTTGCCGTCTTCTTCATAAGGACCGAATACTTTGCCAACTGGTAGGGCGAAAAGAGTATCAGCATAAGCAGAACGCAAATCTTCTTTGCTTACGAAAAGGGTATCATAAGGAGTATCAGAGTGGCGGTCTACGAACTCTTTTACGTTTTTAGTTTGAGCGAAACCAGCGATAGTATCGTTAGCGTGTGTTTGGTTGTTAAACACGATTTCAGGCTGAAGCAATTTGTTGATAGCTTCTTTTTCAGCTTGCGTATCGGCAGCCGAAGGTTTTTCGTTCACCACTATATATTGTATATTGCGGTAAGCCTCTTGTTTGAATTGTTTTTCGTGTTTTTTGATATAATCTTTTATTTCGCTGTCGCTAACATTTATGTTTTTATCGTCAATACTGCTGTATTGTAGCGCAACATAGCTAATGTCAGCCATATCTTTTTCTTGGTGATAAGCTATTTCGGCTTCAGCATTGGTTACCCCTAAGCCAGCGCGTATAAGGCTAAAATACATTTGCTGTTTAGCCCCTTCGATAATAGCGTCTTCTTGCATTTTCCACTGAGCATAGGCTTGCGGATTGTTGCTTTTGAGGGTATTGAGGTAAGCGGTAAATTTAGAAGGGTCAAATACACCGTATTCGTTTACGAACTGAGGGTTTTGAGCAAGAGGTGTTTTAGCGAGTATAGAGATGATTTGGTCTTTCTCCACGCTGAGTCCTAATTTCTCAATTTGTTGATTGAGAAGTATTTGTTGAACGTTTTGCTCCCACACATACTTTGCAGCTTCTATGCTACTTGCCTGACCGTTAGCCTGATGCACGGCATTTTCTACCTGTAGACGGAAAGCGTCAATAGGTACATCTTCACCGTTTACCGTACCTATTTCGGTAGGTTGATGGTTACTAAAGCGCCCTTTGCCAATAAAGTCTGAGATGATAAAAGCAAAGAGAGCGAGCCCGATAATTGCAATCAAGAATACGGTTTTACTTCTGATTTTTTCAAGTACTGCCATTGTTTATAATCGTTTATAAAAAGTATAAATTTGTTTGGTGTTATTAATCAAACGGCAAAAGTAATCCTTTTTATTGAAATACAAAAATAATTAGCAAAAAAAATGTTGATTTGTCAATTTGCCGATTTGTCAATTTGTCGATTTGCTAATTTTCCCAAACCTCCATTAATTAGAAATTTTATCTTTTATACTTACCCTTTACTTTAGATATAGCTACCCTTTACCTTGAGCGAAGGATTAGCGAAAGATGAGCAAAGTATAAACGACTAATCAACGCCCCAAAAATAGTAAAATATGCTACGCTCCATCTTGCTTCTCTTTTCATCTCTCATAATCGCCAAATCGGCAAATCGGCAAATTGCCAAATCAATAAAATTTGCTAATTATCAAATTTTTACTATCTTTGCGCTTTGAAATATCTAAAAAATGCCTACCACTATCTATAAAACTTATGTATGTATCCTTTTCTTTGCGCTACAACTCTGCTTTTCCCAAAAAGGGGAGGAGGCACTGTTTATCAAAGAAGGTACGCTACTTAAATGTGAGAACAACCGCATTCCTGCTGACGGTCGTATAGAGTTACCACGTACAGTTAAAGCCATTGCTCCTGAGGCATTTAAAGATTGCTCCCGACTCAAATCTATCAACATAGGGGGGAGCGTAACTCTGATAGGCGACCGTGCTTTCTACGGATGTAATACCCTTACTAAAGCTGAGTTCCTGCCCAATACAGTTACCGCTATAGGCGAACAAGCCTTTGCTTTTTGTGGGAAGCTCAGCAGTGCTAACTTGCCCAACTCGGTGGCTACTATTGGCACTGAGGCGTTTCGTGCTTGTTTTGCGCTTACCGCTATCACTATCCCCGAAAGTACTACTAATATAGGTGATAACGCTTTTTTAGATTGCAGTTCGCTACAGCAGGTTACTTTTCTTACTAACCAGTTACCTATACTTCCTTCCGGAATTTTTTACCAATGCAAGCAGCTCAAAGAGGCGTTACTGCCCGCTAGTGTGCGGCGCATCAAAAGCAGTGCTTTTGCTTATTGCGAAAACCTCAGTAGGGTAGTGCTGCCGGAACAGTTAGAGGCTATAGGCGATGATAGTTTTGAGTACTGCAAGAGTTTGCGCGCTATTGATATTCCTGATAGTGTGGTGTTTATAGGGGCGAGTGCCTTTCATAGCTGTAGTTTGCTAACCGATGTGAAGTTGCCCTACGGCTTGCGCCATTTGCTCAACGATACTTTTTTAGATTGCACTTCGCTTAAGGCTATTCTCATACCCGATACGGTAGAAAAGATTGATATGCAGGTGTTTCGCAACTGTAGTTCGTTAGAGGCAGTACAATTTCCTTTGGCACTAACCGACATACTCTATGCCGCTTTTTACGGTTGCAAAAAGTTGCAAGAAGTTACCCTGCCCGACGAGGTAAAATATATAGGTATGTTTGCTTTTGCTGAATGCGAGAGTTTAGCGTATATAGAGTTGCCCCGTGCGGTGGTCGATATAGCCGCTAAAGTGTTTTATAACTGTACGAGTCTTAGCGAGGTGAAGCTCTCTAAATTCACCGCCACTATAGGGGTACAGGCTTTTTACGGCTGTACGAATCTAAAAGACTTACGCCTTCCGCCCTCGGTAGAAAAGATTGACTTAGGGGCGTTTGAAAATACGGGACTTACCGAATTGCACTGCAAGGCTATCGCACCGCCAGAGGTGAACAGGAGTTTTGGATATAAGGGGAAAGTATTAGTACCTTTCCGTTCGTTAGACGCCTACAAAGCGGCGATAGGTTGGCAAGATTGTGCCTTAGAATAAAAAAATATTAAAAAAAGTTTTGCAGATTAAAATATTTGCAGTACTTTTGCCACCCAAAAGCGTGCATAATAGGACGCTTAATAACTCACCAAATAAATTAATACATTATGGTTCAGTATGTTAAAGAATCTTACGAAGAACTAAAGAACCACGTTACGTGGCCTACTCTTGCCGATTCACAGCGTGAAATGGTGGTAGTAGTGGTATTCTCTATCTTATTCTCATTAGTTATCTGGGGAATGGATTCGTTCTTTGAATGGATAATAGCTGAGTATTTTAAATTTATGCAATAAAAACAACGGAGAATGTCTGGATTGTTAGAAAAAAAATGGTATGTAATCAAAACCGTTACCGGTCAGGAAAACAAGATTAAGAACTACGTAGAAACGGAGTCAGCTCGTTTGGGCTATGCCGACTATGTAGAAGAGGTGTTGGTGCCTACCGAGAAAGTGGTGCAAGTGCGCAATGGTAAAAAAACTACCAAAGACAGAGTGCATATGCCTGGCTACGTAATGGTGAAAGCTCATTTAGCAGGTGAGGTGGTGCATATCATCAAATCAATACCAGGGGTAGTGGGCTTCTTAAGCGAGACTAAAGGTGGCGACCCGCTGCCTTTGCGCAAAGCCGATGTAAACCGTATGTTGGGGCAAGTAGATGAGCTAT
>NZ_KN389995.1:26994-36034 GCF_000213295.2 Capnocytophaga sp. oral taxon 329 str. F0087 | reverse complement strand
GATGAGCTATCAGAAACCGTAGAAACGGTAGCTATACCTTTTGAAGTAGGCGAGGTAGTAAAACTTATCGAGGGGCCTTTCAACGGCTTTAACGGTACAATAGAGCGTGTGAATGAAGAGAAGCGAAAATTGGAAGTAATGGTGAAGATTTTCGGTAGAAAAACACCTTTAGAGCTCAACTATACCCAAGTTGAAAAATTGTAACTTATAAGTCCCTGAAAGGTATTCCTAAAGGGGTATATTTTAAATAATTTATTAATAATAAACAATGGCAAAAGAAATTAGTAAAGTAGTTAAACTACAAGCTCGGGGAGGTCAAGCGAACCCATCGCCACCAATTGGACCCGCATTAGGTGCTGCCGGTGTTAATATTATGGAGTTCTGCAAGCAGTTCAACGCTCGTACGCAGGACAAACAAGGAAAAGTAATTCCTGTAGTTATCACCGTGTACAAAGATAAGTCATTCGACTTTATTATCAAAACAGCGCCTGCTGCCGTTCAGCTATTGGAAGCCGCTAAGGTTAAAGGAGGTTCCGGAGAGCCAAACCGTAAAAAAGTAGCAAGTATCACTTGGGATCAAGTGAAAGCAATTGCAGAAGACAAAATGCCTGACCTAAGTGCATTTACACTCGAATCTGCAATGAGTATGATTGCTGGTACGGCACGCTCAATGGGTATAACAGTAACTGGTGAAAAACCTTTTTAATCGGAAAGCATTATGGCAAAATTGACAAAGAAACACAAAGAAGCGCTTGCTAAAGTAGACAGAAACAAGCTCTACACGCTTAAAGAGGCTTCTGCATTACTCAAAGAAATCACTTACACTAAATTTGATGCTTCTGTGGATATTGCAGTGCGTTTAGGGGTAGACCCTCGTAAAGCAAACCAAATGGTGCGTGGCGTAGTTACGTTACCTCACGGAACAGGTAAAGATGTGCGAGTGCTCGCCTTGGTAACCCCAGATAAAGAGGCTGAAGCTAAAGCAGCTGGAGCTGACTATGTAGGGTTAGACGAATATCTACAAAAGATAAAAGACGGTTGGACAGACGTAGACGTAATCGTAACTATGCCTGCCGTAATGGGTAAATTAGGTCCTTTAGGGCGTGTGCTTGGTCCGCGTGGATTGATGCCAAACCCTAAAACAGGTACCGTTACTATGGAAATAGGTAAAGCTGTACAAGAGGTAAAAGCTGGTAAGATTGACTTCCGCGTAGATAAAACCGGTATCGTACACGCTTCTATTGGTAAAGTGTCTTTCTCTGCTGAGAAATTAGTAGACAACGCCAATGAACTATTGCAAACGTTGATAAAAATGAAACCTACTGCTGCTAAGGGTACTTATATGAAATCGATATACTTATCATCAACTATGAGCCCTAGTGTAGCTGTAGATACTAAAACAGTTTAATTGATTAGTTAAAAAACGAAATTATGACAAGAGAAGAAAAATCATTAGTAATAGACAATTTAACTGCTCAGTTAGCTGAAAACAATGTTATTTACGTAACAGACCTAACTGGTTTGAACGCGCAAGATACAAGTGCTTTACGCCGTGCTTGCTTCAAAGCGAATATCAAGTTAGCAGTAGTTAAAAATACCTTGCTTGCCAAAGCAATGGAAGCCTCAGAAAAGGAATTTGGTGAATTACCTAATATCCTAAAAGGAAACTCTTCACTTATGTATGCCGAAGTAGGTAATGCACCTGCTAAGCTTATTAAAGAGTTCCGCAAGAAGTCAGATAAACCTATCTTAAAAGGAGCTTATATTGATTCAGCAGTATATGTAGGCGATAACCAATTAGATGCGTTAGTAGCTATCAAATCTAAGAATGAAGTTATTGGCGATATCATCGGATTGCTTCAATCACCTGCTAAGAATGTGGTATCAGCTCTTAAGTCAGGAGGTGGCAAATTGGCCGGTATCATCAAGACTTTATCTGAAAAATAATAAACAGAACGCACAAAAATTATTTATAAACAATTAAACAAAAACGATAGAAAAATGGCAGATTTAAAAAATTTCGCAGAACAATTAGTAAACTTAACTGTTAAAGAAGTAAACGAGCTTGCTCAAATCCTTAAAGACGAATATGGTATCGAGCCAGCAGCAGCAGCAGTAGCAGTAGCAGCAGGTCCAGCAGCAGGTGCTGGTGAAGCAGCAGCTGAAAAAACTGAATTCGACGTAATTCTTAAATCAGCAGGTGCTAACAAACTAGCAGTAGTTAAATTAGTAAAAGATCTTACTGGTCTTGGACTAAAAGAAGCTAAAGAAGTAGTTGATGGTGCTCCTTCAAAAGTAAAAGAAGGTGTTTCTAAAGAAGAAGCTGAAGGGCTTAAAAAATCTTTAGAAGAAGCTGGAGCTGAAGTAGAGTTGAAATAATTTTACTAAGTAAACCCTATAAGGTTTAGGTCTTTTTCAGTAGGAATTAGACCTAAACCATTTTGTAATTTAAATAAAAACTAACACACAAAACAATACAATAACAATATTAGGTAGAATATATTTCTGCCAAATAAACATAAAACAAAATGAGCAAACACCTTGAACGTTTAAATAATGTTTTTTGGGACTTCCGTGAAAGAGATTTACATCAATATGCAAGTGTAGAAGAGTTTAAGAAAGATGTCATTTTAATGAATGAAGAGCTTCAGAATGAAAAAGAATGGCAATTAGATGATGTGGTTATTGAAGAACCTAAAATTGAAGTAACTTATACAGCATATGTATTTCCTGATGACTTATTATCAAATGAGCGTTTAGCGAGTAATGGAGTTAGTACGCTTGAAGATAATGAAACTATTTTTGAACGTGAATCAGAAGAGTATGATGGGCGTTATTACGCTGAGATTACTGCTACTATTGAGCCGAATAATGGACAGTGTTTTTCAGGATATGAATTTCTGATGAAAGTACATATTCAAACATTGAATAAAGATTTAGGCGATGATAACTTTTATGAAGGTGTAGAAATAACAAGAAATAAAGATAATACAGCTATAGCCTACATTTATACAGGAGGATAACGACTAACAACTAATGATAACGACTTACTACTAACGCACTAAACAATAATTTAAAGTAAAGAAAATGCTTACGAATCAAACCGCAAGAGTGAATTTTGCTTCCGTGAAACACACCCCTGAATATCCTGACTTTTTGGATATTCAAATCAAATCGTTTCAAGAGTTCTTTCAGATGGAAACTAAGTCGGAAGACCGAGTGCACGAAGGATTGTATCAGACTTTTAAAGAAAACTTTCCTATAACCGATACTCGTAACCAGTTCGTACTGGAATTTCTCGACTATTTCGTAGACCCCCCAAGATACTCTATTGAAGAGTGTATTGAGCGTGGCCTTACTTATAGCGTCCCTCTAAAAGCTCGGTTGAAGCTCTATTGCACTGACCCCGAACACGAAGACTTCGAAACTATCGTACAAGACGTTTACTTGGGTACGGTGCCTTATATGACTACTAGCGGTACATTCGTTATCAACGGTGCCGAACGCGTGGTAGTTTCGCAATTGCACCGCTCTCCAGGGGTTTTCTTTGGTCAGTCGTTTCACGCTAACGGTACCAAATTGTACTCTGCCCGTATTATCCCTTTCAAAGGTTCGTGGATAGAATTTGCTACCGACATCAATAACGTGATGTACGCCTATATCGACCGTAAAAAGAAATTGCCTGTAACTACTCTTTTCCGTGCTATTGGTTTTGAACGCGATAAAGATATATTAGAGATTTTTGACCTTGCTGAAGAGATAAAAGTATCTAAAACAGCGCTTAAAAAGTACATAGGCAGACGTTTAGCGGCTCGTGTGCTTAACACTTGGCACGAAGACTTCGTAGACGAAGATACAGGAGAGGTAGTATCAATTGAGCGTAATGAGATTATCCTCGACCGTGATACGGTGCTTGATGAAGACAATATTCAAGAAATACTCGATGCCGATGTAAAAACTATCTTGCTACACAAAGAAGATAGTCAGGCTACCGACTATACTATCATACATAATACCCTACAAAAAGACCCTACCAACTCTGAAAAAGAAGCGGTAGAGCACATCTACCGACAGCTGCGTAACGCTGAACCACCTGATGAAGAAACGGCTCGCGGTATCATCGATAAGCTGTTCTTCTCAGACCAACGTTATAACTTGGGCGATGTAGGGCGTTATCGTATCAATAAAAAATTAGGGCTTGATACCCCTATGGAAAAGCAAGTGCTTACCAAAGAGGATATTATCACTATCGTAAAATACCTTATTGAGCTTATCAACTCTAAGGCCGAAGTAGATGATATTGACCACCTTTCTAACCGCCGTGTACGTACGGTAGGCGAGCAGTTGGCAGCACAATTTGGTGTAGGACTTTCGCGTATGGCGCGCACTATCCGCGAGCGTATGAACGTACGCGATAACGAGGTCTTTACTCCTATCGACTTGATTAACGCTAAGACACTTTCGTCAGTTATCAACTCATTCTTTGGTACGAACCAGCTTTCTCAGTTTATGGATCAAACTAACCCATTGGCTGAGATTACCCACAAACGCCGTTTATCTGCCTTAGGACCTGGAGGTCTATCGCGTGAGCGTGCGGGCTTCGAGGTGCGAGACGTACACTACACCCACTACGGTCGTTTGTGTCCTATTGAAACCCCTGAGGGTCCAAACATCGGGCTTATTTCGTCATTAGCGGTGTTCTCTAAAGTGAATGGTATGGGCTTTATCGAAACGCCTTATCACAAAGTGAGCAATGGTAATGTAGATCTTAAAGATATGACCTACCTTACTGCTGAAGATGAAGAAGGGCTTAAGATTGGTATGGCGAATATCGCTTTAGACGCTGATGGCAACATCACTGAGGAGAAAGTGGTAGTAAAAGAAGACGGGGACTTCCCTGTAATTGAACCTAATGAGGTACAATATATAGACGTGGCGCCTAACCAGATTGCTTCTATTTCGGCTTCTTTGATTCCGTTCCTTGAACACGATGACGCGAACCGTGCGCTGATGGGCTCGAATATGATGCGCCAAGCGGTGCCATTATTGAAACCTGAAGCACCTATCGTGGGTACTGGTTTGGAACGCCGTGTGGCTTCTGACGCCCGTGTACTGATGAATGCTGAAGGCGATGGTACAGTAGATTATGTAGATGCTGAAAAAATCATCATTACTTACGACCGTACCGACGAGCAAAAATTGGTAAGTTTTGACCCTGATGAAACGGTGTATAACCTTATCAAATTTAGAAAAACAAACCAAGGTACTTGTATCAACCTAAAACCTATCGTACACAAAGGTGAACGTGTGAAAAAAGGACAAGTACTCTGCGAAGGCTATGCTACCGAAAACGGTGAATTAGCTTTAGGACGCAATATGAAAGTAGCGTTTATGCCTTGGAAAGGGTATAACTTCGAGGATGCGATTGTAATTTCGGAACGAGCTGTACGCGATGATATATTCACCTCTATCCACATAGACGAATATGTATTGGAAGTGCGCGATACTAAGTTAGGGGCTGAAGAGCTTACCAATGACATTCCGAACGTATCAGAAGATGCTACTAAGGATTTGGACGAAAATGGTATGATACGCATCGGGGCTGAAGTACGCCCAGGTGATATACTAATAGGTAAAATCACACCAAAAGGAGAATCTGACCCAACCCCTGAAGAAAAACTGCTACGCGCTATCTTTGGTGACAAGGCTGGTGATGTGAAAGATGCTTCGCTAAAAGCTTCTCCATCGCTCTACGGGGTAGTAATTGATAAGAAACTTTTCTCGCGTGCGGTAAAAGACAAACGCAAACGCAATAAAGACAAAGAAGATATCGCTACTTTAGAGGCTGATTACCAAGCTAAATTTGAAGCTCTTAGAGGTAAATTGCTCGACAAAATCTTCTCGTTAGTAAACGAAAAGACTTCAGAAGGAGTAGTGAATGATTTGGGCGAAGAGATTGTTCCTAAAGGTAAGAAATATACCAAAAAAGTGCTTGAGGCTATTGAAGACTACACTCACCTTACCTCATCAGGCTGGACAGATGATAAGCACATCAACAGTTTGATAGACGACCTATTGCACAACTACCGCATTCGCGAAAACGACTTGCAAGGTATGTTGCGCCGCGATAAGTTCACCATTTCGGTGGGAGACGAGTTGCCAGCAGGTATCCTCAAATTGGCTAAGATATATATCGCTAAGAAGCGTAAGCTGAAAGTGGGAGACAAGATGGCGGGTCGCCACGGTAATAAGGGTATCGTAGCGCGTATTGTTCGCGATGAGGATATGCCATTCTTAGAAGACGGTACTCCGGTTGATATAGTGTTGAACCCTCTTGGGGTGCCTTCTCGTATGAACATCGGTCAGATATACGAAACCGTACTCGGCTGGGCAGGACAAAAACTCGGTAAGAAGTTTGCCACTCCTATCTTTGATGGGGCTTCGTTAGAGCAAATCAATGAGCTGACAGATGAGGCAGGCGTACCACGCTTTGGTCACACTTACCTATACGATGGTGGTACTGGTGAACGCTTTGACCAAAAAGCTACCGTAGGGGTGATTTATATGATTAAGCTCGGACATATGATTGACGATAAGATGCACGCGCGTTCTATCGGTCCGTACTCACTCATCACCCAACAGCCATTAGGTGGTAAAGCACAATTCGGTGGACAACGTTTCGGAGAGATGGAGGTATGGGCATTAGAGGCTTATGGTGCTTCGAGTACCCTACGCGAAATCTTGACCGTAAAATCGGATGACGTAATAGGTCGTGCGAAGACTTATGAGGCAATAGTGAAAGGTGAAACAATGCCTGAACCAGGATTGCCAGAGTCTTTCAACGTATTGATGCACGAGCTAAAAGGTCTTGGATTAGATATAAGATTGGAAGAATAAGGATTAATTGTTAAAAATTAATGGTTGATAAAATTCCGAACTATTGAGATATTCAGTGGTTCGGAATTTTTTTTAAATTATGAATTGTCAATTATTAATTATTTTTTATCTTTGCTGCATAAAACGGATTATGTATTATGAAAAGAAAGACTATTATTATCATTTTAGTACTACTGCTGTTTATCATCGTGCTTATCGCTGGTAAAAAAGCAGGATGGTTTGGCGATGACCAAGAATTGGTATCAGTTGAAACTCAAAAGGTTACTGCAGCTACCCTTACGCAAAAAGTATCGGCTACTGGTAAAATACAACCAGAGTTGGAAATTAAACTATCGTCGGAGGTATCGGGTGAAATTATAGAACTGCCTATAAAAGAGGGACAAACGGTGAAAAAGGGCGACCTATTAGTGCGTATAAATCCGGATATTTATCAGTCAGGACTCAATAGGGTGTTGGCAAGCCTTGAAACTGTACGCGCTTCGCAACAACAATCGGAAGCAAGCTATAAAGAGGCTGAAGAAAACTACAAGCGCAATAAATTGCTCTTTGACAAAGGGGTGATTTCGAAGGCTGAATGGGATAAGATAGTTTCGGCTTACGAGATGGCTAAAGCTGCCCGCGAGTCGGCACGCTATAACGTGCAGAGTGCAATGGCAAGCGTATCAGAAGCGCAAGATAACCTAAAGAAAACACAGATATATTCGCCTTCTGACGGTACTATCTCTAAGCTCAGTGTAGAGTTGGGCGAGCGTGTGGTAGGTACCATACAAATGACCGGTACGGAGATTATGCGCGTGGCTAACCTCGGTAGTATGGAGGTGGAAGTAGATGTGAATGAAAACGATATAGTGAAAGTGAACAATGGGGCAGAGGTGAATGTAGAAGTTGATGCTTATCCTAAACGCACTTTTAAAGGTACGGTAACCAACATAGCTAACACCGCTAATGCAACCGCAAGTGCTGACCAAGTAACGAACTTCAAAGTGAAAATACATATAGAAGAAAGTTCGTATACTGACCTTGTGAAAGATAAAAAAGAAGGGTATTCGCCTTTCCGCCCAGGGATGACTGCTACAGTTGATATTCTTACCCAAACGAAAAAAGATATAGTAGTGGTGCCTATTAGTGCCATCATAGTGAAAAAGAAGTCGGAAATAGACGAGAAAACACCTAAAGAAGAGGCTGATAAGCGACAAGAGGCGGTATTTGTGTACAAAGATGGCAAGGCAGAGCTTAGAGCAGTGACTACGGGTATTCAGGATAATGTGAATATAGAAATTCTTTCGGGGGTAGCTAAAGATGAAGAGATTATCACAGGGCCTTATAATGTGATATCTAAGACGCTTAAGAATAATGAAAAAGTTAGTAAATTAGCAAATTAGCAAATTTGGCAATATGAATGCAAAGCAAATCCTAACAATCTTTGTAATTAGTCTTCTAATATTTCTTAGTAGTTGCAATTCTATGAAAAGGCAAATAGATCCTTATCAAGAGAAAATTGGCAAGAAAGGCGATGATTACTCATTGTCTTATTATAAAAGTAAAAGGGCGTCGGTTAAAAGTATTTTAAATATTAAAATTTTTGAAGGAGACGGCTCTTTGTCAACTAGTAATTTGTATTTACATATTAATGGACTGCCTATTATTTCAAATTATAAAGAAAATTTTTATCTTCTTCCTAATAGAAAATACGATGTGCAAGTCACTACTTTTTCAGGGTATAAAGGTTTGTATATAAATAATATAAAGCTGAAAGAGAAAGATTCGGTAGTGCTAAATGTATATCTGAAAGAACCTGCTCTGATATTTTGTGAGTAGCACAAAATGAAGAAAGGCTATACACGCTGGGGCAAATTAGCAAATTATTTTGTATAATAAATAAAAAGTATTACTTTTGCAAAAATTATAATACCTATCATATTATGTATTGGACATTAGAACTTGCATCTTATTTAAGTGATGCACCGTGGCCTGCTACTAAAGATGAGCTTATTGATTATGCCATTCGTACAGGTGCTCCTATGGAGGTGGTAGAAAACCTTCAGGAAATTGAAGACGAAGGAGATATGTATGAATCTATTGATGAAATCTGGCCTGATTATCCGTCAGAAGAGGACTATCTTTGGAATGAAGATGAGTATTA